>CBFGWQ010000032.1:0-25934 GCA_965652575.1 uncultured Arenibacter sp.
GCTTATGGCTTATGGCTTATGGCAAAAATAGGAAGTATTACGGGATACAATTCGTCCACAAATCGCTTATAGGCCTCAGCCGATGGATGTAGGCCATCCCCCGCTACCAAATCGGGGTTGGACAGGCCATTGCGCGTTATATCCGTAATATTAACAAAAGGCACACCTTTTTGAAGGGCCGTAGCTGCCGCAAAGGCATTGTATTCATCAATTTCCCTGGAAATTTTATCTGTATTTCTACCCTCTCCAAAAGGGGTATAGGCATAGTCGGGAATGGAAATAACAACAACATTTTTGGGGTTCCCATATGCCAAGGCCAATGCACGTTCCAACAATATTGGAAACTCTTGGGTGTATACCTCAAATGGCTTGCCCTGATATTGATTGTTGACCCCAATTAAAAGGGTTACCAAATCATAGGAAGTTAGCTGGGTTCCCCTGTTTATTGCATCCAATAAATTATCTGTTCGCCATCCAGTTACAGCAATAATTTCGGGATTGACCGTTACATCCAAACCTTGCTCCAGCCTATTCTCCAATTGGATCGGAAAGCTTTCCGATCTTTTAACGCTTGCACCAATGGTGTAGCTGTCCCCCAAGGCCAAATAATTATAGGTCCCGGTATCATTCAAATGTGGCCCCATTGTTTCATTGGGGCCGCCCATTGTTGGCCCAGGCTCCAAAATTTGATCTGCGGGCAATTCATTAACGATTATATCACTTTCTTGGGAGCAACCGGAGAATATGGCCCCAAAGAGGACGAACAAGGTGAAGCGCATCATAAATGTTTTATATTACTTACGTAAAATGGTATGGGGAGGTTTTCCTTCTATAAAAAAATTCTTGAAGCCATCTCCCACAACTAACTTGGACCAGTATCCCCAAGACCATAGCCTGAGGCACTTTTCGGGCAAGCTCCCGGTCAATTCTTATTCCTTCCAAAATTCTTTAGCAGTCTTAAGGAATATGGGATGAGGATAAGCAATATATTAATGATCAATAAATAATAATATTCTTTCATTATTGCCGGTGTTGGTGTTATTAGGGACTAATTGATTTTTATTCCTTTATGATAATAATAGTGGCTTTGGACCCGGTAGATAGATTCCACATATTGGAATGTATCATATTACCTTGGTCATCATATACATTTACCTGGGCGGTATTGGGACCTGAAGTACCCTGGTTCAGGGCCTCGAAATCTATTCTATTAAAACCCTTTTGTAAATCCAAATTAATTCCTTTAAAGGAACCCGTTAAAAAAATATTGGGCTCCACTACCTTATCATTGAGCAGTATCCTTACACGGTCACCATCCACATACTCATGGTCACGGCAAACAATACCTACGAATTTGCCATTGCTTTTAATGTCTCCCAAATACATATTCCCAAAAAAAGTGGAAGATCCTTCCTTTTCCTTTTTCCCTACTTTGGGATCTATTTTTAAATCATGGCCCGCCTGGACCAATTCCCTGTCCGGAAGCATCTTAATATTTCTGGCGGTAAGGGAATCCTTAAGGTTGGTGGTAGGTTTTAAGGTGATAATGGACGGCATTTTCAAGGCAGTCCCCTGATTTGGATTATCCCTAACATCCCTATCGCCTTCTATTTTAAGGGGATTGGTAGTGGGTAGATCTGTTTGGGACATACCCAACTGGGAAATTAAAAATAGAAGGAAAAAGATAAATACTATTCTCATATAACTATTTAAGGCAGCTGTCATTACAAAAATATCAAATACCCTGCCATATGGCATTAAAATGCTGTTAAATTCATTGACCGGCATAGTAAACTACCTCGGTGCAAGGCCGACAAAGGCAGGCACACGAGGCATTGAAAGGAAATTCAGGTTTGATTTCGACGCAAGCGTCGGGGTATTATACCCTTTGGCGGTGCCAATAAAGACCATTGGCATCCCTACTCCCAAGCCTTTCGTAAGAAGCGAATAAAATTTTTGCCCATTATATTTTCGATATCCGTTTCCGAATAACCCTTCCCCAACAGTAACTCCGGTACCTTTTGAAGGTCTGCTATCGTATTTATATCGGCAGGACATTGTTCCTTTCCAAAACCCCCATCCAGATCGGTCCCTATACCAACGTGCAGCGAATTTCCGGCCAACTGGCAAATATGGTCTATATTATTGATCATTTGTGCCAAGGTAACCTCCATTCCCTTTGGGGTGGAAATGCCCCTAACCCAATTGGGGACCATCATCCAGGCATCCAGGGCCATCCCTATTACACCATCCCTTGCAATAAGTTCCATTATTTGTTCATCAGCGAACTGCCTGTTATGATCCACGAACTTGCGACAATTGTTGTGGCTTGCCCAAACCGGGCCATTGTATACTTTCATGGTTTCCCAAAAACTAACATCGCATAAATGGGTAGCATCCAGAATTAGTTTTAAACGCTCTATCTCTTTTAAAAGTGTCCTGCCCTTATGGCCAATTCCCCCTACCGAATCCGTACCATGGGCATAGGTACCAGGCCCATAATGCGCTGGTCCAATGGCCCTTAAACCTTGTTCATAAGAACGTTCCAAATGATCCGGGGTTATTATGGAATCTGCACCTTCCAAGCTAAGGATATAACCGATCGGCAATTTGGCCGTTCCATTTTCCCAAAGTTCCAAATGCGCATCCAATTGTTCCGTATTCCTAATTTGTACCATTTCCCCAATTTCTTCCATGGCCCTGTACCAAGCTAATTGTCCTTGGGTCTGGGCCCAGGCCTGATAGGGGGAGTTCCATCCGGGCAAGGGGTTTTCCCTCTTTACATATCTTGCTATTTGGGTGGCTACGCACAACCCTATCCCCCCATGGCGCATGGCATCCAAAGACACCGTATTATTGGCCCTGTCAGGTTTATCGGACATGCCTTTTTCACTTTCCCTAATATCGGCCACACTCCTTGTTAGATCCCTGTTCCATTCCAAGGCGTTCATGGCCAAATCTAAATGGGCATCAAATATGAACATACTTTTAATTTTATCCCATCACCGGTCCCAACCCGTACTTATTGGTCCTTTTACAGGGAGGTTTATATATTTATTTTAAGGTTTCTTGCCGCTATCTGCCAGGCAGCTGTTACGCTCCCATCAACTACCGTTAGAACTTCCTTATATTTGGCAATAGTTGGACATATATGTACCGGAATGGCATAAGCAATATCCCCCACTTTAAACATTTCATCATTGGGGCATTGTACCATCAAATGCTCCTCACTCTGGCCTATTTGGGTGCAACCTTCCCCTTCCAACAATAGGACCCTTGGAAAATTCATCTCCGAGGCCAGATGCTTATGCCCCAAATCAAAACACACCAAATTGGAGTTTGGCCTACTGATCACCCGGGTCAAGAGTACAGCAGCCGGCAGAAAATCCATGTCCCTATAAGAGTCCGCATACCCTGCATCCCATAAAAGCGTTGTTCCTGGACTTGTTTCTACCCCTTCGCGCTTTAAATGAACGGGAAAGGTTGGGGAACCCCCGGCTACAATGGCAGCAATAGGGAAACCCTGCCCCTCCAAAGATTTTTTTAAATGCAAAACCGATTCAAAATCTTCATTGCATTTTTGCTCTCTTTCAAGTAAGTCCTTATTGCGGATATGCCCATCGTACACATGTAATCCTGCGGCCTGCAAATTGGGGTCTTCATATATTTTTTTATACAGTTCCACGGCATCGGCATTGGGCAGAATCCCGGACCTGTCCATCCCATTGTTTATATCCAACCAAAGCGGTACACGAATACCCTTCTCCCTGGCTGCTTTGGCCATTTTTTCAACAACACCGGCGTTATCCACAATGGTAGAAAATGTACTGTTGGGGAATTCCGAAATCAATCTAAAAAATCGATTCATATTGGGCCCTACGGGCTGTAAGGCCAACAATATATCGGTTGCACCGCATTTTCCCAAGAGTTCGGCCTCGGCAATGGTGGCACACTTAAATTTTTGAATGCCCTGTCTTAACTGCAGCTCAATGATCTCTGCCGTTTTATGTGTTTTTATATGTGGCCTAAGGTGATGGGTACCCCCGGCCATGGCTATCATGGTCTTTATATTTTTTTCGATCAGATCCGGATAGACCAAAAGGGCAGGAGTATTTATATCCCTTGGATCATTAATTTTATACCGTTCCCTATTCATTATTGCATTAGGTTTGGCATCAATATAGCTCGAACATTGCCTCAACCTCTACGGGGATATTATCCGGTAGCATCATCCCCACTGCACTGCGTACCCCAATACCATTTTCCTCACCAAAAACATCGGCCATCAATTCACTAAAGCCATTTATTACAAAGGGTTGCTTTCCAAAGTTTGGGGTAGAATTTACCATCCCCAAAACCTTTACTACCCGTTTTATTTTGTCCAAGCTTCCAAAATGTGTCATTATCGTGGAAAGCATCGTAAGGCCTACCTGTCTCGCGGCATGCTTGGCCTCATCGGCATTCATATCAAATCCGGCTATCCCTATCATTAAAGATCCGTCGTTTTGAATGGGACCCTGGCCCGAAACATATAAAAATTTATCTACTACCAAAATAGGCCTATAGACCCCGGCCGGTTTAGGGGCCGGAGGAAAGACCAATCCCAATTCCTTAATTCTTTCTGTGGGCGTACTACTCATATCCAACTATCGCTTTTATTATTTTAAACAAATATACTCAATATCAAGACCCCTACTAATCCTACGACACCTACAGTGGTTTCCATAACGGTCCAGGTTCTTAAGGTATCTTTGATGGAAAGATTAAAATATTCCTTGAACAGCCAAAACCCACCATCATTCACGTGGGAAAGCATTAAGCTTCCGGATCCTATGGCCAGGACCATTAATTCCGCACTCACCCCTGTGGTACTTACCAACGGCAGTACAATTCCGGCGGTAGTGAGTCCGGCCACTGTTGCCGACCCCACACATACCCTAATAACAGTAGCTACCAGCCATGCCAAGAGCAAGGGTGAGAAACTGGAGTCCTTTAACATATTGGCAATATAATCACTTACCCCACTATCTACCAATACCTCTTTAAGCGCCCCTGCGCCCGCAATAATTAGGAGTACCATGGTTATTCCGGAAATGGAACTTGCAACGGACCCCATTATTTGGGTCATTTCCTTCCCTCTGGCCAGCCCCAAGGTGTATATGGCCACCAATACAGCGATCAACATGGCTATTACCGGATTACCTATAAATTTTACAATGGGCAGAATAGCTGCATCCTTGGGCAACAAAAGATCGGCGACAGTTGCCATCATGATCAGAATTACGGGTAAAAGCGCCGTTAAAACACTGACGTTTATCTTGGGCATTTCCTCTTCCTTTAAAATGGTAGGGTTAACAAATTCCTTAATTGGGGTGGCCGTTATATTCTTAATGGTCCTTGAAAATAACGGTCCTGCCAAAATAATCGCCGGAACGGCGATAATGGTGCCATAGAGAAGGGTTTTCCCTACATCTGCATTGAACATGGTTGCTATTGCCGTAGGGGCAGGGTGGGGAGGGAGAAAACCATGGGTCACTGAAAGGGATGCTATCATAGGCAGTCCCACATATAACAATGGCAACCCTGTTGAGGCCGCAATGGTAAAGATCAATGGGATCAATATTACAAAACCAACAGAATAGAACATGGGGATCCCCACAATAAAACCGGTCAGGACCAAAGCCCATTGAATGTTGCCCATTCCAAATTTGGACACCAGTTTGGTGGTTATTTGTTGTGCAGCCCCACTATCTGCCACCAGCTTGCCCAACATGGCCCCCAATCCTAAAATAATGACCAAAAAGCCCAAAGTATTGCCAATCCCGTTTTGAATGGATTGTATTACCCCCTGCAATTCCATTCCCTCTGCAATGCCCACGGCAAGGGATACAATTATAAAGGCTATAAAAGCATTAAGTTTAAATTTTGCAATGAGTAAAAATAGGAGGAACAACCCCAGAACAACAATAAGTAATGGCATAGTATTGGTTTGGTTTTAATTGAATAGAATTCTTAAATATACTATATCAGCCAAAAAATCAATATCCTTTTTAAAATTAAATTGGATATTAGACAAAAACCTAAGGAATAAATGCACCCGCCCCACTTCCCTTTCCGGATGAAACATTGCCCGGAAACCTTCAGGAGCACAGTTCAAAAACAAAAAACAGTTAAATCCCCTTGTTAAAATGAAGGTTTATTTATCTTTAATAAAAGTTTGATTCTAAAAAATGGAAAAACATAGATGTGGCTGGTGCAAGGGCGATGCATTATACGAAAAGTACCACGACGAGGAATGGGGAGTCCCTGTAAAGGATGACGGACTCTTATTTGAATTTTTAATTTTGGAAACCTTCCAGGCCGGATTAAGTTGGATCACCGTTTTAAGAAAAAGGGAAAATTTCAGGCAGGCATTTGATCATTTTGATTACAAAAAAATAGCCAGTTACGGGGAACCGAAAATAGAATCCCTGTTAGAGAATACAGGAATTATTAGGAACAAGCTCAAAATAAGGGCAACAGTTACCAACGCCCAGGCCTTTATGGCCCTCCAAAAGGAGTTTGGCAGTTTCAGTAATTATATCTGGGGGTTTGTCAACGACCGGCCCATAAAGAACAATCTCATAAATTATAAGAATGCCCCGGCATACACCCCATTATCCGACACTATTAGCAAAGATCTAAAAAAGCGCGGTTTCAAATTTGTGGGAAGCACCGTTATTTATGCCCATATGCAGGCAACGGGTATGGTCAACGACCACGAAGTAAATTGTTTTAGGTATAATGAGGTATAGTTTTATAACCCTAATACTATTATTGGTGTTCGGCCTAAAAGGTTTTTCCCAAACAAAATTGGAACGGGAACACCGCATTAAAAAATCACAATTCCCTACTGTCAACATGGACGACCTACCCTTGGAAAATACCAAAAATATTAGGTACTATCGGGAAGTTGACACCTCCAAAACTACCTATATCCTAAAATTTAAAAAAGGGAGAATGCACTACCATATAGATTACAACGAAAAGGGAACGCTACAAAATACGGGATTCACAGTAAAGGAAATTGACATCCCAATGGAAACCTATGCCAGGATAAGTGCCGTATTGGGCACGAATTTTGACAAAATAAAAATTAAATATATCCAACAACGTTATAATGGTTCCTCCGGGAATGTTTTAAAAAATACCTTTCAAAACCTGATATTACCCGGTAATACCTACAAACTAATGCTACGGGGCAAAAAAGGGAATAAAAGGGAAGATTATATTGTAACATTCGATGCCGAGGGAAATTTGATAAAAATTACAATGGCCTTACCGGCCAATTACGATCGTGTACTATATTAAGGTTGGATGCAAATGGAACAAGCTACCCTTTTAAAATTTGGATAAATTGTTTTCTGGGTATCTCTTCTGCTCCCAGACTTTGCAAATGGGCAGTATATATCTGACAATCGATAAGTTTATACTTCTTTTGCTGCAACTCCAGGGCCAGGTGTATAAAAGCACATTTGGAGGCATTGCTCTTTTTGCTGAACATGCTTTCCCCACAAAATATATCTCCAAGGTCTATTCCGTACAGACCTCCGACCAATAGTTCGTTTTCCCAAACTTCAATGGACTTGGCAATTCCCATTTGATGCAATTTTAAGTAGGCCGCTTTCATTTCCGGGGTAATCCATGTGCCTTCCTGCCCTTTGCGCTTTATGGCAGAACATGCCCCGACTACTTCTTCGAACCTGGTATTCCACGTAATCCTGAACCTGTCCGATTTCATAACTTGTTGCATACTTTTCGAAATCCTTATTTTATTTGGAAATAGCACCATACGTGGGTCCGGGCTCCACCAAAGAATCATGGAATCCTCATTGAACCAAGGAAATATTCCATTCCGATATGCCAAGAGCAAACGCTCCGGGGACAAATCGCCCCCCACAGCCAATAATCCATCATCATCGGCATTTTCTACATCCGGAAACAGTAAGCGATGATTAAGAAAAAACATTATATGTTGATAATCGACCCTAAAATTAAGAAAACCTATTCGGTTACAAACTGAATAGGTTTTCCTTTATTTTGAAATTACACCACTTTAAACACGGGTATAATTCTGTGGTACATAATTTATGGCCACTAATTAAAAGGGCAAATCGTCATGATCGTCCTCATTTATATCATCCGCAGGCTCAAAGGCATCCATGGGCGGTACGGGAGGCATTCCCTGAGCATTTGTCTGTTCCTGTAAACTTTCTATTCGCCAACCTTGTATGGAGTTAAAATATTTGGTTTCCCCTTGCGGATTTACCCATTCCCTGCCTCTTAGATTAATACTTATTTTTACGGCCTGGCCAACTGCAAAATTATTTAAAAGCTCACATTTATCCTGCACAAACTCTACCATAATATGTTGTGGATACTGTTCTTCCGTAGTTACCACTACTTCCCTCTTTCTAAATCCGTTGTTCCCAAATGTTTGGGTTTCCCCTACCATTTTAATTTTTCCTTGTACTTCCATTTTGCTTTTTATATAATTCTACTTTGTATTCTTTTCTTGTCAATATTAAGCATTTTGAACAGGAACACCTAAAACAAAATATCACATCTTAGTTTTTAGGGGAGTCGGCCCTTAAAATAATGCACGGCACATATCCGATCCATAGATAACCTCATGTTAATTCTTAACAGGGGGCATCTGCGCCAATAAAACCTTCCAAGCAGCAAGTACATCCTTCGTTTTAAGCAATTCCTGGGCCTTGGCATGGAGCAAAGCTTCGTTACCCGCACTTAATAGGGACCTTAGTTCCACATTATTATCAACATAAAGCTTCACTTCTTCTTTGGAAGGGAGTTCTTCAATATTGCCCAACATTCCCAAATCATTGCCCGTAAGGACCTTGCTGAACCTAATGTGCCCAGGGATTTGGTCTACCCCTATACCCAATTTTGAAACCGGTTTGGACACTTCGAACAATCCCAAATTGGCCCTGCTGTACCAGTTGCCCCCCATCCGGGCCACCTGATCTATTTTAAATTGGTCAATGGCCCCATTTTCATCCAAAATATCGGCATCTATATGTATTTTCAGCACTTCTGAAAAGATAAGGTTGCCTGCACCTCCCTCCTTTCCCAAAGGTTCTACCTTAATTACCTTGCACTCAAACTGTACCGGTGATTCTGCCACCCGAAAGGGTTTTACCAAATCTGAAGGCAACATGCTTAAACCGGCCTTGATAAATTCGTTCTCGCCCTCCCCGTACTCCGTGCTGGAGAGGGACATTTGTTGCACCATGTCATAATTCACCACATTAATGACCACCTCCCTATTGTCCAGTACATTCCCCAAGGTATGTTTTGTGCTATTGTCCCGTACCCTTCGGGAAGGAGAAAATATTAAAATGGGCGGATTGGACCCAAAGACATTAAAAAAACTAAAAGGTGATAAATTAGGTCTGTTCCTCCCATCAACGGTACTTGCAAAGGCAATGGGCCTTGGTCCGACCGCACCCAATAAATACCCATGTAATATAGCCGTGGATACTTCGGAAGCAGTGATGGAAACCATTTTTTTCATGTATTTATATTTATTGTTTTCAATGGTCACATGTAACCTTTGATGTCTAAAATAATCATTTTGCTGTGTGCTTAATGATTATTTTAAATATGTCGGTTTCATTTATTTAAAAATTTTTATCAATCTGAAAAGACAATAAGGATCATAAAAATTTTCTGCATAAATCAACCGCTGCACTCCCGCCTGCCATCAATATTTTTTAAACGATTGGCGGGCAGGTTCGCATAAATAATTCAATTATTTTGGTTGGTATGCAAAAAATTAATTTTGTCATATGCTCATTTCATAGCATATAAAGGTACATAAAATGTAGGCAAAATGACATAAAGGGGCAGCTATCAAAATAGAATATCTTTGTCCAAATTGCGTTATCTTTAAATATAATCTTGTTGATGGATGGATTTTAATCCTAAAAAGAAAATTTCGAACCTTCTGTTGTTAATAGCATCCTTTGCTATTGTGAGCTTAATACTCTGGAACACCAACAGTTTTTTCAAGACGTTTAAAGAAGAAGAACGCCATAAAATGGAAATTTGGGCCACGGCACAATCTGAATTTTTATCCCTTCCCGTTGACGCGGATCCTGGCAATCTGCACATCAAAATCTTTCAGAACAACACATCGACCCCCATGATCCTTGTCAACAAGGACAGTACCATAAAAATAAATAATATGCCCGGTATCCAGAAAACGGACACTGCTTTTATCCTTGGAAAAATCAATAAATTCAAGGGAGAAAATAAACCTATCTCCATAGCGTACAAAGGAGAAAACTTGGCCACACTTTATTATGGAAATTCTGAAGTACTCACCAAACTAAAATATTACCCAATTGCCCTTTTATTGATTATCTTTCTTTTTGGAACGGTAATTTATTTTTTGTTCAAGACCAATAAGACCTCCGAACAGAACAAACTTTGGGCCGGTATGGCCAAAGAAACGGCCCACCAGATAGGAACACCCCTATCCTCGCTCCTGGGCTGGAACGAACTATTAAGGTCCACGGATATCAATCCGGACATTACCAAGGAAATTGAAAAGGATATTGCCCGATTGGAAACCATTACGGAACGTTTTTCAAAAATTGGCTCCCTCCCCATCCTTAATGAACACAACATTGTTGAAGAGACCAAAAACGCATTTGACTATTTAAAATTAAGGAGTTCCAAACTCATTCAGTTTTCATTTAATTCACAAGCGGACCATGTTCCGGTACTTTTAAACAAGGCGTTGTACAATTGGACCATTGAAAACTTGGTAAAGAACGGTATAGACGCCATGAGGGGCAAAGGAAGTATTGCCATAGAAATAGTTCCCAACGGGAACTGGGTCAAGGTTTTAATTTCCGATACGGGCAGTGGCATCCCGAAAAAAAATTTTCAAGCCATTTTTAATCCAGGGGTCACCTCCAAAAAAAGAGGGTGGGGCTTAGGCCTTTCCTTGGTAAAAAGAATTGTGGAAGAATACCATAAAGGCAAAATTAAAGTACTGACATCCTCAAAGGACGGTACCATAATGCAAATTACGTTCAAAGTTAAAAATTAAGGCGATGGCAAAGGAGAAATTAGTTGTAATCAAAGACGCGGATCTAACGAACAATTGTCCCGAATGCTTTAATCGGGAATTAAAGTTGACCTTTTATCAAAGGCACACCTATGGTAGACTATACGACAGGACCACTAAGGACATCACCCATGAAATAAAATGTAAAAAATGTAATTCCCTGATCTATCCAGTAACCTGGACCGAAGACATAGAAAGGGTGTATGATTACTACCAAAAAATGGTTGCCCCCAACCGAGCCTCCATACGTTTTACTACGCTATTTTATGTGTTGATACTACTGCTTATAATAGTAATTGCCGCCGGCGCTTATATTGTCCTGAAAGGACTTATTTAATATTGGCCCTAATTTTTTCGGCTATATCCTTAAAATCCTTAGGGGTAAGCGTAGCCTTATGCTGAAAAGTGGCATCCCTCATTCCATTCAAAGGAATTAAATGTACGTGCACATGGGGAACTTCCAACCCTATTACGGTAAGACCAACCCTATTGCAAGGTATACTGGCTTCGATAGCCAAGCCTATTTTCCGGGAAAAGGCCATAAGCCCCAGATAGGTTTCCCCGTCCAGGTCCAAAAGTTTATCCACCTCTTTTTTGGGGACACATAAAGTATGTCCGGGAGCATTGGGGTTTATATCCAAAAAGGCATAATAATTATCGTCCTCGGCAATTTTATAGGACGGGATTTCCCCATTTATAATTCTCGTAAATATTGATGGCATATTTCTAAACTTAAATCAATTCAAAAGATAGTACAAATATTGCAAACATTCCTACTTATTGTATTTTGAATGTTTTAAACAGGCCTGCCAAACATTATGAAACAAGGCCACTTTAAAAAAATGAAGACCTCAATTGATCCGTTCAATTGAGGCCCTGTAATACCTTTTAAAATAAACTATCTGGAAATTTCCAAAATTTCAAATTTCAATGTTCCGTTGGGAACGGTAATTTCTGCGGTCTCCCCCACTTTTTTACCCAACAGCCCCTTACCGATAGGTGAACTCACGGAAATCTTGGAAGTCTTTAGATCCGCTTCGCTTTCTGCTACAAGGGTATATTTCATTTCCATTCCGTTGTTCAGATTTTTCAGTTTAACCGTAGATAGCACCAACACCTTGGAGGTATCCAGTTGCGATTCATCTATCAATCTTGCATTGGCCAAAGTCTCCTCCATCTTGGAAATTTTCATCTCCAACAGACCTTGTGCCTCTTTTGCGGCATCATACTCGGCATTTTCCGACAAATCCCCTTTATCCCTGGCCTCCCCAATTGCCTGCGAAGCTTTTGGACGCTCAACATCCTTTAGGTAATTAAGTTCATCCCTCAATTTTTTTAGCCCCTCTGCTGTATAATAAGATACCTTACTCATAAGTTCTATATTAAATAAATAGGAAAATCCCCTTTTTTAAAGAGGATTTAAGACAAATATACATAAATTTTGTTCAATTTTGTTTTATATAAATAGACATAGCGGTATGAAACGCATATTGGGATTTTTGCTTTTATTTTTTTTGTTGTCCTGCGACAAGAACTCTACCAATAGAAATCCGTACCTACAGGAAATTAGTTTTAGGTTCGATCTTAATCTGAACCTTCCCTCATACAGTGCCTTGACCAATACGGGAAGTGCCGTATATGTGGGAAACGCCGCAGTAGGCACCCGAGGCGCATTTGTAATCAATACCGGATTTAATTCCTATATGGCATGGGAAGCCAGTTGCCCCAACCATGCCCCTAACAACTGTTCAACAATGTCATTGAATGGGCAGTTGGTTACCTGTTCCTGTGAAGGCTACGAATACAACCTGTTTACCGGGCAACTTATGAACAGGCCGGACGACGGCAAGAGGTATCACGACCTACTTTTTTACCGTGCTACCTATAGTGGCAATTCCGTAATCATTTCCAATTAATTATCCTTGGATCCGGCCTAGGATTTTATCCATTATCCAACTGGTATGCAAACCGGAAAGCCCGGTAGAAGGATGTTCCCTGTTTTCCAACAAATGCTTCCTTATATTTTCTACATGGAACTGCTGCACATGCTTAGGATGTTCAACAAAAAGGCTTGTGGCTCCTTTTTTATTGATCAAGGTAATATTCTCTTCATTAAATACGGAAAATATTATTTTGCCCTTACTACCTATAATCTCCACCTTATCTTCCCTATCGGACGCAGCAAAATTCCAGCTCCCCTCCCCGGTAACTCCGTTTTCGTATATCCAACATGCTGCAATCGCATCTTTTGCCGTATATAATTTTTGCTGATTGGTGCTTACCCCAAAGGCATTTTCAACATTCCCAAGATAAAACGAAAACAAATCCAACCCATGGCTGGCCAAATCATCAAAATACCCCCCCGGCGCAATTTCACCATCGGTCCTCCAATTATATGTTTTTTCAAGATCTTCGGTACTTGGAGGCTTGGAGAGGTGCCATCGAATATGTCTTACTTTCCCGATCCCACCTTGGTCCATCCATTCCTTTATTTTTAAAAACCTTGGCAACGAACGTCTATAATAGGCAATAAAAAGCGGTAATTGTTTTTCCTTAAATATGTTATATATCTCCAAGCTTTCCGCATAGCTTGGTGCCATAGGCTTCTCCACACAACAGGGCTTGCCGGCTTCAGCTACCGCTAAGGCATAATATTTATGGGTATCCGGGGGCGTGGCTATATAAACGGCATCTACCTCCGGATCCATAATCAAATCTTCAGCTTTGGAGTAAAATTTAGACACACCATGTCTTTTAGCATAGTCCTCCGCCTTTTCTTTATCCCTGCGCATTACGGCTATTAATTGGAAATCTTTGGTCTGTTGATAAGGCGGTCCGCTTTTTACCTCGGTAACCGCTCCACAACCAATGATACCCCAACGCAATGGTTTCCCGTACTTATTATTGTTCATTCCCAACATATTTATAGGTTATGGCTATTTGCACGAATCACAAAAATAACGGTTAAAAAATAAATGGAGCAGCCCAAAATCCAGGATTATCCATAATACCTTGAAAATTTACCATTGCTATGAAAGACAAGATCCAAAAAATAATCCTCCTATTGAATCCCGAAAATAACCAAAGCCCGTCACCGGCATTCTTTCTTTACGGCCATGACCAACTTCACAATTCTTAACTCTTCTTAATGGTATTTTACCAATAATTGAATTTCTACTAAATTTTGGCATATAAAATTGGAAAATGACATAGTTTTTAAATAGTTTTATAAAAAACAGTAAAGTATTAACAATAATGTACTACTTATAATTTAAGAACTGTTTTTTATAATTATTGCAACATTCCAAATGATAGTGTCATCATAAAGCCTTAATTAAATGAAAGCAAAAATTATTTGTACGCTCCTTATAGTAAATTTAATTACGTTAAACCTATTTGCGCAAGAACCGGTACTTAAAAGTGTTTTTAACGGAAAAAATCTCAAAGGATGGGTCGTTCCTGAAAACAATATATGGTGGTCCGTGGAAAACGGAATATTACGGACCAAAAGTGGTCCTGATAAAAAAGGGTCCATATTATGGACGGACAAGGAATATACCGATTTTGTATTTGAGACCGACTTCAGATATGATGAAGGAACGGTAGATACCGGAATTTTCCTCAGAAGCGATACGGAACAAATACAAATGGGGATTTCGGGCTCTTTAAAGCGCGATATGACCGGCTCTCCCTATATTGTTGGAAAAAAGTATCCCGTAGAGGCCCAGAACGTGAAGGAAATTCTAAAGCCCAACGAATGGAATACCATAAAAGTGATCGCCATTGCCGGATATTATGAAGTTTGGCTCAACAACAAACATGTTATGAGCTACACTTCCGACAGTTATGTCAAAACCGGGCCAATAGGGTTGCAACTACATCCCAACACAGAAATGACCGCCAGCTTCCGAAACATCAAAATTGGAAAAATGTAGTGGAATTACAATCTCTTTGAACCTTGAACCTTGAACCTTGAACAAATTAATCCAATGAATTATCGATCAATAAAAATAAACATGCGAAAATTACTTCTTAAATCTGGTGTATACAGTGCTATAACCCTATTATTTATGGTATCCTGCAAACAGGCCAAGTCTGATAAAACGGCCGGGGCCGACATACAGCCCAAGGCAGAAAAAAGAATAAAACTGGTCCGTAACGACCAAGAAAAAAAGGTAGATGTCTTTATTGATGGCAATCTATTTACCTCCTACATCTATCCCACCAACATTAAAAAACCGGTACTGTACCCTTTAATTACCCCAAAGGGCACCAAGATTACCAGAAAATATCCTTTGGAACCATCTGTTGGGGAAAGGGTGGACCATCCACATCATGTAGGGGTCTGGTTTAATTACGGAGATGTAAACGGATTGGATTTTTGGAACAATTCAGATTCCATAAAAGTTGAAAAGAGAGGAAGTTACGGCACCATTCTTCATAAGGAAATATTGGGTATGGAAGACGGGAACGAGGAGGCAAGCCTAAAGGTGGCCATGGATTGGGTGTCCAATGAAGGAAAGGTATTGCTAAAAGAAAACACCACTTTTATTTTTAGAGGCGATCACGATGAATATTCCATAGATCGCATCACCAACCTTTCCGCCCCCAACGAAAAAGTAATTTTTAAGGACAATAAGGAGGGAGTCTTGGGCATACGGGTTACACGCCAATTGGAACACCCCTCCGACAAGCCGGATATTTTTACCGATTCCAATGGAATCCCGACCGGTGTCCCTGTACTGAACAATGAAGGTGTTAATGGCAATTACATTAACAGCGAGAATATTGAAGGGGACGACTGTTGGGGAAAACGATCCAATTGGGTAAATTTAAGAGCTAATATTGGTGATGAAACAATCTCCCTCGCCATATTGGACCACACTTCCAATGCTGGCTATCCTACCTATTGGCATACCCGTGGTTATGGCCTTTTTGCCGCCAATCCACTAGGGCAGGAAGTTTTTAGCAATGGAAAGGAAACCTTGAACCTAAGCCTGGACCAAGGAGAAGAAATAACCTTTAAACACCGAATTATAGTTGCCAGTAAGAATTTGGAAAAACCAGCGCTTGATGCGGAATTTAATAAATTTTCCGGACAATAGATCTTTGGCCGCCTTTCATATATAGAACTCGTCTTGGGTTTATAACCATCAATACCATTACCAAAAATTTAATTATGGACAACAGAAGAGACTTTATTAAAAAAACCACCCTTGCCAGCACCGGTGTAGTTGTTGGTGCGTCTGCATTTTCCGCAAAATCTTATGGGAATATTCTTGGTGCCAATGACCGTGTGGTCCTCGGATCTATTGGCGTTAGGGGCCGTGGAAGTGATTTGTTGGAAAATTTCTCCAAAATGTACGATGATGGTGTGAGGATCAAAACCGTATGCGATGTTGATTCTGCCGTTTTGGGCGACAATGTGGAAACGGCTACCAAAAACCAAAAAGGCAACAAACCCGGTACCGAAGAAGATATGCGCCGTGTTTTTGAAGACAAGGAAATAGATGCCGTAATCGTGGCCGTGCCCAATCATTGGCATGCCCTATCCACGATTTGGGCCTGCCAGGCCGGAAAGCACGTGTATGTTGAAAAACCGAGTTCCCATAATGTTTGGGAGGGAAGAAAAATGGTAGAGGCCGCCAGAAAATATAACCGTGTAGTACAGGTAGGATTCCAAAACCGATCTATTGCCAACGTTATGCAGGCCATGGACTTTTTACACAATGGCGGAATTGGTGAAGTGTTCATGGCCAGGGGCACCTGCTTTAAGCCTAGGGATTCATTTGGAATTTCCCCAGATAGTGTTTCACCATCAACCCTGAACTACGATCTTTGGCTGGGTCCGGCCACCTATAGGCCCTATAATGAAAAAAAGGGACACTATAACTGGCATTGGCACTGGGATACCGGTAATGGTGACACCGGCAACCAAGGGCCACATCAATTTGATATAGCCCGGTGGGGCCTCAACAAAAAAGTACATCCCGTAAAGGTACAGTCCATGGGAGGGATTTTTGGATTTACACCCCAAGAATGTTCACAAGAAACACCAAACACCCAAACTTCGGTATTTGAGTATGGGGATGGTAAGATCCTGGAATTTGAAACCAGGGGCAGGTACACCAACCATGAGGCCAATTTAGGTGTCAAAATCGGTAATATGTTTTACGGAACCGAAGGGTGGATGGAAGTAAACGGCTCTACATGGAAAGCATACAAAGGCAAGGAAACAGAGCCTTTTTCGGGCTCTGGAATGGCAGCAAGCGCAGCGGTAGGGGGCGATACCTCCTTTTTAACCGCCCCGGACAGTAAGGGACATTTCGGGAATTTTATAGATGGGGTACGCTCCGGCAGCCCTAAAGATATCAATTGCGATATTGAAGTAGGACATATGTCTACCGTATTGCCCTTAATTGCCAATATAGCCTACCGCGTTGGGGACACCTTAAGGTTCAATGGAGAGTTCGAAAAGTTTATCGATAACGAGGAAGCGGATCTGTTACTTACCCGAAAATACAGATACCCATATATAGTACCTGAAAACGTATAGCCCCAGTATACTTGGATAACATAGAAATCGAATGGTTGTACAATTCGATTCCCAAAAACAACAAACCCCACTCCTGACTTGGATCGTCAGCAGCGGGGTTTTAATTAAAATACTATGTTTAACCGAGGCTTCCCTAAAAATTAAAGGTAGCCCCCACCAAGAAATTAATCCCGGCCTGCGGATAATAACCGGCTCCTTCATAAGTGGTAATTATTCCCGGTACCGAATAATCGTCATCATACGTATAAAAGAAGCCGTTGGACTCGTAAAGGGAATCAAATATATTGTTGACCAAGCCCGAAAGCACTATACTTTTAATAAAATTATTGGTATTGATTTCATATTGCACATTAAAATCGGTTTGGGAATACGAATCCAATTTTGATCCTTCCGAATCAATATTGCCCATGTACTGCTCACCGACAAACTTGGTCAACAAACTAAATTGAACATTTTCCTTGGGTTGATAGGTAAATACGTTTCCTACAATAATATCCGGGGAAAAGGAAATATGGGTATCCCCAAGTTCCTGCAGTTCGCCATCGCGCTGAAACACGAAATCCCTGTTCCTGTTTTTACTCAATGCCACATTGGGGCGTATTTTAAATTGACCTCCCAAGGCTATGGTAGCATCCATTTCCAAACCTAAGCGATAACTATCCCCAACATTGGCACGTAAAGGTGCCCCTACATCATTTAACTCGCCGGTAAGCACCAATTGATCCTTGTATCCCATATAGTATACATTGGTATTCAATTGTACATTTGGGGAAATATAGCGCCATCCCAACTCATAATCGTTCAACTTCTCGGGCTTGGGGCTACCATTTTCATAGTCGTTTCTATTGGGTTCCCGATTGGCCCTTGCATAGGAAAGATAAAAATTATTATTCCTGTTCAAATCGTAGGTTATCCCAACCTTGGGGTTGAAAAAATTAAAGGTATCATCAACAAGTCCGGTATCTTCACCATTGGCCGTATAGCTTATGGTCCTATATTGCAAATCTACATAGGCACTCCATTGGTCGCTAAAATTGTAATTGGCCTTGGCAAAAAGGTTTAGGTCCGTTTTGGTGGAACTGTCGTCATAATATCTGTCCCCATAATCCATATTATTGGAAAAACGGGCCCAAATAATTTCCCCAAAATGGCTTCCTTCATATTTGTTCCAACCTCCTCCAAGAATTAAATTTAAACGCTCTTTGTCATAATTTGCAGAAAAAGTGGTGCCGTAAAAATTGTTGACCAGCCAGCGTCTTCGTATTAGATCGGTCCTATCCACATCTTCCCCATCAACCGTTATAGGCTCAATTCCATAGGTACTAAAGTCATCGTCTTCCTTATACTGTTCAAAAAACCCTCTTCCCTTGGTAAAATGGAATGCCAGATTGGTATTCCAATTATCTGCAATTTGTTCGTTCCAATGTAATTGAAAATGGTTTTGCCTATAATTATCCACTTCGTTCTTATAAAATTGGGTGTTTCCATTTTCATCGGTATAAATTCCCGCAGAATTAAAGGTCCTATCAGATTCCAATGTTGCGGCATCTATCCCGTTCCAGGCCTGATAGGTAATTTCATGTCCTCCGAACAACAGTGCCTTTACCAAGGTATTGTCATCCACATAGGATCCTTGCAAAAAGTAGGAGTCCAATTCGGAGGAGGCCCTATCAATATAACCGTCCGAGCTTATTCGGGACAAACGCCCGGCAATTTCCACATGATCGTTCAACAAACCGGTACTAAATTTCAAATTGTTCCTAAGTGTGCCAAAGCTGCCTATGGAAGATGAGATCTGACCAAAGGCATCGTCCGAAACGGCATCGGTCAACAAATTTAAACTGGCTCCAAAGGCCCCTGATCCATTTGTGGATGTTCCCACCCCACGTTGTAGCTGCAAACTTTCTGTAGAGGAGGCAAAATCGGGCATGTTTACCCAAAACGATCCATGGGATTCCGCATCGTTATATGGAATCCCGTTAATAGTAACGTTTACCCGTGTGCCATCGCTACCACGAACCCGGATACCGGTGTAGCCTACACCGGCCCCGGCATCTGAAGTGGTAACCACAGCCGGCAGAAAATTCATTAAAACAGGAATATCCTGTCCCAAATTTCTGGGTTTGATCTGTTCTTTGGTCAAGTTGGTGAAGGTTACCGGAGATTGCTTGGTTACCCTAACGGCGGATACCAATACCTCATCCAAGGTAATTTCTTTTCCTTCCAAAGAATCTTTGGGTTTCTCTTGGCCGATGGCCAAAAGCGTAGTCGCAGTTATAGCGACCGTTGTGAACATAGTTTTCATTCGTAATACATTTGTTACGAATAAAAGGGGCTATTATTCTTGTTAAAAATTGATTTTTGTTTTTTTCCGATTCCAAAATTGGATCGAAAATAAAACGTTGGAAATTCCAAAATGCGGTTTTCGCATCCCTTGGCAGCATTACCTGCCCAGGTTCTTTGGGTATAATCTCAGCCTGACCTAACAAGCACCCCTTTGAGACGGACGCAAATTTAAGTACGGCCAATCTAATTTCATAATAAAAGACAATAAATAATTAACTATAATTTATATCCCAATAGGCCCTGAAATACGTAAATTGGAATAAAAGCTATAAAAACTGGAATTATTAATGAACAGAACGAAGAACAAATTCACCCTTAAAATAATGTTCAGCTACCTAATGCTCGGAGTTTTGACCCTTGTAGTAGCGTATTTTATTTTTACCGAAATAAAGGTATTTGTATCTACGGGCACCGGAACGGAAAACGATGCCAAATTATTAAAAACAGGCTCCCTGCTTACTGAACTATATGAAGCGGAAAGTCTTTCCAAGCTGGCCCTCCAAAAAAAGACGCCAAAAAGTTTTACCACCTATGCCCAAAAAATAGATTCCATATTTATCACCATAGACTCCCTTAAATTGCTTACTGTTAACGACTACCAAAAGAAAATGTTGGATAGCGTACAGGGGCTACTTAAAAAGAAGGTATTCAACAGCAATGAACTTCTCCGGTTGAAAAGAAAAAGTGAAGCCAACAATTCTATAGACAATGCCTTAAAGGAATTTAGTAAAATAGAGGAATCTCTAGGAAAAATTACTCCGGAAAGCCTTAATCCCAATTATTTGGACTTGCCCCCGGAAACACAGAATACCATAAAAAAATGGGCCGAATACCTTAACGAAAATGTTCCAAAAGACACGAATAACAATCTGGTTTCGCAGCAGGTAGATTCAGTGTTAACGGTATCCAAAACACTTTTGGCCGAGGCCAAACAGAGCAATACCAGAACCCTTCGCTCTGTAGCGCAGAAAGAATTACAATTAAATAGGGCAGATCTGGAAATTTCCCAACAATTGCGCAGTATTATTTCTGCCTTTGAACAGGAAGTAATAACAAAATCCTACAATGATAACTTAAAAAAACAAACCGCCCTAAAAAGGAGCCTTCGTGTGGCCGGTTTTGCCAGCTTGCTCGGAATAGCGATTGTGGGACTCTTTACTTTTTTGATTACCAAAGATTACTGGAAAGTACAATTGTACAGACAGCGACTGGAGAAGGAAAAGAAATTTTCCGAATCCCTTTTAAAAAGTCGGGAGCAATTAATCTCTACCGTAAGCCACGATCTGCGTACCCCACTGAATACAATAAGCGGTTATTCCGAACTCATGGAAAACACCGGGCTCTCCGGTAAGCAGCTATCCTATATAAAGAATGTAAAATCCGCATCAAAATATGTGGATAGTCTGGTAAACGATCTGTTGGATTTTTCCAAATTGGAGGCAGGAAAAATTAATATAGAGCAAACCCCATTTATACTCTCCGACCTTATCCGGGAAACTGCCGAAAACCTCAAGGAAATCCATATAAAGAAATCCTTGGAACTGATAGTGAAAATCGACGCCCTATTGGACAATCCTGTTTTGGGGGATCCTTTTAGAATTAGACAAATCCTGACCAACCTAATCGGCAATGCCTATAAATTTACCAATGAAGGATTCATAAAAGTTGAAGCTCAGGCAATAAGCGAAAGCAACGGAAATTACCAAACCTTAATTCAGGTAACAGATTCTGGCATAGGCATTAAAAAAGAAAAGCAAGAACACATTTTTAAAGAGTTTACCCAGGCCGAGGACCATACAGATAAAAAATACGGCGGTTATGGATTGGGCCTTACCATTTCCAAAAAGCTCACTGAACTCTTGGGAGGGAAAATTAGTCTTAAGAGCCAGGAAGGTAAGGGAAGTACATTTTCAATTGAAATTCCTCTGAAAAAATCAAAAAAACCTTTTAATTCCGAGAAGAAAATCGAAATCGGCCCACAAGTGGGGCTTTCCCTCCTTATCATAGACGATGACCCTGCTATGCTAAAACTCCTTAAGGAAGTCTGCCATCATTTGGGGCTCTTTGCCCATACCTATAATAATTTTCATGAAGTATTAAAAACAGCTGCGCTACAATACGATATGGTTTTGACAGATATACAAATGCCAAATATTACGGGTTTTGAAGTATTGGGCAAGTTACAAAAAGACGCCTATTCGCATTATGCCGGGCAACCCATAGTAGCTATGACCGGACGCAAGGATCTAAAAAGAGAACAATATATTGAGGCAGGTTTTTCAGATATCCTGCAAAAACCTTTTACCAAAAAGATGTTTCTGGAGGTATTGACCAACTTGTTCCCCCAGACAGTGCATGAAGAGGCCGTAAATAAAACAAAACCTATTATCACCTCCGGTTCCAACTTGTTCCACCTAGGGGTAATCTCCTCTTTTTTAGGGGAAGACGAAGAAGGCATAGCCGAAATTTTGGAGACTTTTATTACGGACACCAAAAGCAATATGGAAAAATTGAAAGTGGCCGTAGATGATCTGGACATCGAGAAAGTGAATGTAATTTCGCACAGAATGCTTCCCATGTTCCGTCAATTAAACAATAATGAAACAGTACCCATTTTAGAACAAATGGAGGTTTTGGAAATTGGCCAATGGGAACCCAAGGTCTTAAAACAAGCTTACAGGGACCTCCAAAATAAGTCCACCGTTTTAATTTTGGCCATTAAAGCATATTTGGCTACAAGTCCAAATTATAGTGATTAATTTTGTTGTATAATGTTTTTCTAGTAATCTGCAATAGTTTAGCGGCTTTGGATTTATTAAAATTTGATTGTTTTAAGGCCTTGACTATTTGTTCCTTCTCGTAATCTGCCTTGGAGAAATTATCGTTTTTAACATTGTTTTCCTTGCTCCGATAAACTTCTTTGGGCAAGGACCCTTTCTCCACCATATCCCCATTGGTCAATAAAACCGCCCTTTTTATTACGTTCTGCAATTCCCGTAAATTTCCGGGCCAATGGTATTGCTTAAATATATCCTGTACATCCTCCGAAAAACCCTCCACTTGTTTTCCCAGGGATCGGTTGGCCTTTCGCAAAAAGAAATCAGCGAAAAGCGGCAGGTCTTCAAAACGTTGCTCCAAGGACGGAATCTCTACAGAAAATTCGTTTATCCTATGAAAAAGATCTTCCCTAAAACTACCGTTTTCAACAGCCTCCGTAAGGTCTTCATTTGTGGCGGTTACAATTCGGATATCAACCTCTATCTCCTTGTTACTGCCTACCCTTTTTATTTTTCTTTCCTGTAAGGCCCTTAACAACTGTATTTGATTTTCATAGGAAAGATTCCCTATTTCATCCAAAAACAAAGTACCTCCATTGGCAGCTTCAAAATGCCCCTTCTTATCCTCTACCGCCCCGGTAAAACTACCTTTTATGTGCCCAAAAAATTCACTGGTCGCCAATTCTTTGGGAATAGCACCACAATCTACCGCCACAAAATTGTGGTCCTTCCGTTTACTATTGTCGTGAATGGCCCTGGCCGTAACCTCCTTACCTGTTCCACTTTCCCCGGTAATTAAAACGGACATATCCGTTGGGGCCACCAACTTAATATACTCGTGCAGTTTTTTGGAGGCCTCGCTTATTCCAACAACTACCCTACTGTCCCCAATTCCATCTTGCGTACTTTTCACCTTATGGCTTTCTTTTGGAGCACTTTCCGGTGACCTCTTGCTCTCCTGATTTAAGGCGCTTTTAATCTGCATTAAAATTTCCTCCGGGGTAAAGGGTTTGGAAATATAGTCGTAAGCACCTTTTTTCATGGCCTCTACGGCAGAACCAACCTCAGCATAACCAGTCATCACAATAACCTGTGTCCTTGGATTTACTTCCTTGATATCGGAAAGTAGTTGTAGACCGTTATAATTGGGAAGCCGCAAATCTGTCAAAACCAGATTATAGGGAGTTGCCTTAAATCTGGTCTTGGCATCCTGGGCCGTAAAACTAATATCTACATCGTATCCGTTTCTAATCAAGAATTTTTGAAGCATTTGACAAAAAGAGGCGTCATCTTCAATGATAAGCAGTTTGGGCATACTTTTTATAATAATTTACTATATATAGATAGTAAAAATACCATAAGAAAGTTAGTTGCCTTTAAAAATTTTCATAAAAAAAGAGGGGGGATTGTAAAAACAATCCCCCCCTCTACCAAACCAACTTGATACAAAACAAATAATTCAAGTGATATTATAGTTCAATCCACTTACCATCTTTATCGGCATACAAAGTGCCTGTGGTACCATCCTCCAAGGTTACTTCCAACTTATACTGATCCTTTTTATTTACATAAGCCTTACTGATGGTGGCTGAAGGATATTCAGTGGAGACGGCTGTTGAAACCGCTTCCGGCAAATCACTTGTTTCTATTTCAGAGAAGTCGTCCTGAGCTATTACAATTGGTGTGGTATCCAAGTTTATATCTCCACTGGATAGGGCAAATGCGGTTAGACTTCCGAATGATAATACTGCTGCAAAAAATAATTTTTTCATGATATTCATTTTTAATAGTTAAACTTATTATACCTATTGAAAATATAGTGCCGAACTTCAACCCATGATGAATACCAATACAAATAACTGTAAATGTGTGTATTATGAAAAATACGTAAAAAATTGAACTGTGTATTTTTGGGTATCGGAGCTTTTTAATGGGTAAAAACTAAACACTCCTTTCATATCTCCTTTTTAATATTCCATTAGCAGCTTCCTTATTTCTTAATAATTTCGCCAATAAAATTACAATACGGTGAGGTGAACACCTTACTTTGCCCTTTACATAGCTGAAACAAAAAATGGGATCGTTAAAACGATCCCATTATCATTGTACATACGAATAATATTATATTAAGCAGCCTATCTCTCTATCCAATCCCCGTCCTTATCTGCATATATAGTACCTCTATTGCCTTCCTTCAAAATTATATCCAACCTGAATTGTTGGGAATTGTTCACAAAGGCCTTATTGATTATCGCAGTAGGATAATAGGTATCTATTGCCCTGGTCACTGCATCGGGCAATTCTGCCGGTCTTATTTCGGAAAATTTATCTTGGGCAACACTCATTTCCGTAACAGTACCCTTTACTGATTTATTCTCCTGTGCGCAGGCGGTTAAACTTGTTATTGATAATGCAATTCCAAAAAATAACTTTCTCATGATTCTAATTTTAATAATTATTACCGTTACCAATGGAAAAACAATACCGAATTTAACAAATAAATATATTAAATTGATTATCAGTTATTTATGTAAATAGTTGGATTTTTATACAATTGGGTAATACTGGGTATTTGGTGCTTGGATTGTGTTAAAATTACACACCATGGCCACAGCAAAGGGGAAATAGTAACATTCTGAAAACCCATGCATAGGAAATGCAAAAGGGCCACCATACGGTAGCCCTACTAGATCAAATAAATCATATTGTTTCACCTAACCAATGTGTATTACATGTCTATCCAGTTGCCTTCGGCATCGGCGTACAATTCGGAATTGGTTCCATCGGAAAAAGTAACTTCCAGTTTATATACCGCTTCCTCGTTTACATATGCCTTGTTTATTACGGCTCCAACATGATCTTTCTCCAAAGACTTTGAAATTGTGGCCGGTAATTGATCAAGGTTTATTTCAGTAAATTCTTGCGCAATAATCATTTCCATAATTCCATCGTGAAATATAGGAGGGGATGCCAAAACCGGACTTAAACTTCCCATTGCAAGGGCGGTGGCAAAAACCAAACTTTTCATATCATTTTTCATCTGTTTACATTTTATTGCCTGCCTGTTCGGCAGACAGGTTTTTTATTGGTCATATGTAATTCCCCATTAAACATTTCG
>CBFGWQ010000033.1:0-25897 GCA_965652575.1 uncultured Arenibacter sp.
TTGTCCTGGACAATACCGGTCCGGAACAAATCCCTAACATTGTTAGGTTGTGCTACATAGGGTACCGTGGGTCCAAATTGATCTGGAAACGCATTGAGCAAATTCGGCCATGTTGGGATGGTCTCAAGAGAATCAAATCTTGCTCCCCAGGAACCGTTTGCATTGTTATAGTTAAAGTTGGTTCCATTACCATAGGTATTCTGGTATTCCGGAAGGTTGGCAATTTTTTCAAAATAAAGCCCACTATTCAGGGATACTTCGAATTTCTTATTTGAAAATCCGCCGGATTGACCTGATTTTGTCGTGATAACAATTACCCCGTTTACGGCCCTTGAGCCATAAAGGGCGGCGGCAACAGCTCCCTTTAGTACTTCAACGCTTGCAATGTCGTTGGGATCCAAGGAAGATATCCCTGATTCATAACTGCCCCCACTGTCGGTAACCTGATCGGAAGTTTCCAACTCGTCATTGCTATAAGGGGTGCCATCAACAACAAATAGGGGCTGATTTCCTCCCTGAAATGAAGTTGTTCCCCGGATATTGATCTTGTTGGCCGCTCCGGCAACACCTGTGGAGACGTTAACGTTTACTCCCGGCACCTTACCATTAAGGGAGCGAATAAGATCCGGTTCGGAATTCTCCGTTATTTCTTCCGATTTTACGGATGCGACCGAATATCCTAAGGAATTGGGCTTTCTCTTGATCCCAAAAGCCGTAACCACGACCTCTTCCAACGCTTGTGCATCCTCCTCCATTTGGACGTTGATGGTGCTGCTGGCACCAACGGTCATCCGAACATTTTTTTGTCCTATATAAGAGAACACCAGTACCTCTCCAACATTGGCATTGATAGTGTAGAGTCCATCAAAATCCGATTGGGTACCGGTAGTCGTACCTTCTACCAGGATGTTCACTCCAGGCAAAGGAAGACCATCTTGGTCCGTAACCGTACCTGAAATCGTTTTTTCTTGTGCAAAGGATAATTGCACAATCAACGCTAGAAACAGCGTTAAGATTCCATTTAACTTTGTTTTCATTTTATGTTTATTTGAATTAGCAATGACAAAATTCTTAAATCTCTGTTAATAAAACAACTTTTTGGGCAAGTTTATTATGCACGCATAATAAAAAAATGTTAAAATAGCCTCTTTTAGGGCGTTAAAAATAATTTTTGACACATAAATAGTTATAAATTTTACATATAACACAATATTCTGATTTTCATGTAAGATTTTTTTTCAAAAAATAAGTTAATATATTGACAAATTCGCAATAATTACAATTTTGTAGTATAATTAAGGATTTTAATTGCGTTATCTATTGACATTAATGGATAATGCTGGGGATTTATTAGTGGATAGGCATTTCTACTGCTTTTACTACCTGTAATGAGTTAATTTAAATTTTGTGATCCCGGTATTGAATTTTGTTTGTTTTTGGTCTATATTATAAGGTGTAATTAAATCTAATTTTGGGCTAATGAATAAGTTGCATATAAAAAATATAAAAATAAATTGTGCAGGGTTTGAATTATTGTGAATAATTACTACATTTGCCAGCCCTTAAAAGAGGGGTTAAGTTTTTATTATACAAAATATAGTATGCCAACAATTTCACAATTAGTACGAAAAGGAAGAGTCACGATTACTAAGAAGAGTAAATCGGCTGCTTTGGATTCGTGTCCTCAAAGAAGAGGTGTATGTACGCGTGTTTATACGACCACTCCCAAGAAACCAAACTCTGCAATGCGTAAAGTAGCCAGGGTAAGGTTGACCAACGGGAAGGAAGTTAACGCTTATATACCGGGCGAGGGTCACAATTTGCAAGAGCACTCGATAGTATTAGTAAGAGGCGGAAGGGTAAAGGATTTGCCGGGAGTTAGGTATCATATCGTTAGAGGTGCCTTGGATACAGCAGGTGTTGCTGGAAGGACGCAACGAAGATCTAAATACGGAGCAAAACGCCCTAAGAAGTAAAAATTTGTTAAAAGTCGCATATTGAAAGTGGTAAATGCTTTTGATATATGATTGTTGACCATTAACTCAAAAAGAAGAAATGAGAAAAAAGCAGGCAAAAAAGAGACCACTTTTACCGGATCCTAGGTTTAATGACCAGTTGGTGACCCGTTTTGTTAACATGATGATGTGGGATGGTAAGAAGTCGGTTGCCTTTAAAGTTTTTTACGATGCTATAGATATCGTAGAAGAGAAAAAGACAGATGATGAGAAAACCGCATTGGAGCTATGGAAAGATGCGCTGTCCAATGTTATGCCCCATGTTGAGGTAAGAAGTAGAAGGGTAGGCGGAGCTACTTTTCAGATTCCCATGCAGATCAGGCCGGATAGAAAAATTTCGACCGCTATGAAATGGCTGATCAGCTATTCCCGTAAGAGAAACGAAAAGGCCATGTCGCAAAAATTGGCAGGTGAAATTTTGGCTGCATCCAAAGAGGAAGGTGCTGCTGTTAAGAAAAGAGTGGATACTCATAAAATGGCCGAGGCCAATAAGGCATTCTCGCACTTTAGATTTTAATAAGCAGAAATGGCAAGAGATTTAAAATATACAAGAAATATTGGAATTGCGGCACATATCGATGCTGGAAAAACAACTACTACCGAAAGGATTTTGTTCTATACGGGAGTTAGTCATAAAATAGGTGAGGTGCACGACGGTGCGGCTACCATGGACTGGATGGAGCAGGAGCAGGAAAGGGGTATTACCATTACTTCTGCCGCTACTACCTGTGAATGGAATTTCCCAATGAAAAATGGGGCCGTTACAGACGAGACCAAGCCTTATCACTTTAATATAATAGATACTCCGGGGCACGTTGATTTTACCGTTGAGGTAAACCGTTCCCTAAGGGTGTTGGATGGTTTGGTGTTTTTGTTTAGTGCGGTTGATGGGGTTGAGCCACAGTCTGAAACCAACTGGAGGTTGGCCGATAACTATAAGGTGCCAAGAATGGGCTTCGTTAATAAAATGGACCGTCAGGGATCCAACTTCTTAAACGTGTGCAAGCAGGTGAGGGAGATGTTGAAATCCAATGCGGTGCCAATTGTATTGCCTATTGGTGATGAGGCCGATTTTAAAGGAGTGGTGGATTTGGTCAAGAACCGTGCAATTGTATGGCATGAGGAAAATTTTGGCGGTACTTTTGATGTGGTGGATATTCCTGCCGACATGAAGGATGAGGTTAAGGAATATAGGGCTGCTTTGATAGAGGCCGTTGCCGAGTACGACGAAACCTTAATGGAAAAATTCTTCGAGGACGAAGATTCCATTACCGAAGAAGAGGTACACGCTGCATTAAGGGCTGCGGTTATGGATATGAGTATCATACCTATGATCTGCGGTTCTTCATTTAAGAACAAAGGGGTCCAATTTTTATTGGATGCCGTATGTAGATATTTGCCATCGCCTTTGGACAAGGATGCCATTGTTGGTACAAATCCCAACACTGAAAAGCCGGAGTCCAGGAAGCCTAATGTTAAGGAGCCCTTTGCTGCTTTGGCATTTAAGATCGCTACCGATCCTTTTGTTGGTCGTTTGGCATTCTTCAGAGCATATTCGGGTAGATTGGATGCGGGATCTTATGTATTGAACAATCGTTCAGGCAACAAAGAACGTATTTCCAGAATTTACCAAATGCATGCCAATAAGCAAAATGCAGTGGAATATATTGAAGCTGGGGATATAGGTGCGGCTGTAGGTTTTAAGGATATCAAGACAGGGGATACCTTGTCCGATGAAAAACACCCTATTGTTTTGGAAAGTATGAACTTCCCTGATCCGGTGATCGGTATCGCGGTAGAGCCCAAAACAAAGGCTGATGTGGATAAGTTGGGAATGGCTTTGGCCAAATTGGCCGAAGAGGATCCTACGTTCCAGGTGAAAACGGACGAAGCTTCCGGGCAGACCATTATTTCCGGTATGGGCGAGCTTCACTTGGATATTATTGTGGACCGTTTAAGGCGTGAGTTTAAAGTTGAGGTTAGTCAAGGTGAGCCACAGGTAGAGTACAAGGAAACATTGACCAAGACGGCTGCCCATAGGGAGGTTTATAAAAAGCAATCCGGGGGTCGCGGTAAATTTGGTGATATTGTCTTCGAGATGGGGCCTGCCGATGATGATTTTGTGGGTGCTGGTTTACAGTTTGTTGACGAGATCAAAGGTGGCCGTATTCCAAAAGAATTTATCGGCCCAGTAGAAAAGGGATTTGCTGCCGCTATGAAAAACGGACCCTTGGCGGGTTATGAAATGGATAGGATGAAAGTAGTCCTTAAGGATGGATCTTTCCACCCTGTGGATTCTGATGCGCTATCTTTTGAACTAGCTGCCAAAATGGGATATAAGGCTGCCGGTAAAGCTGCGGGAGCTGTTATTATGGAGCCCATAATGAAATTGGAGGTTTTGACCCCTGAGGAAAATATGGGGGATATAGTGGGCGATTTGAACCGTAGAAGGGGTACTGTTACCAATATGGATGACAGGGCTGGGGCCAAAGTAATCAAAGGTGAGGTGCCATTGTCCGAAATGTTCGGGTATGTAACCTCTTTGAGGACCTTGTCTTCCGGTAGGGCAACTTCGACAATGGAATTTTCGCACTACGCGGAAACCCCGTCCAATATTTCGGAAGAGGTGATCAAAAAAGCAAAAGGATTAACAGCTTAAATCGTACTAAGATGAGTCAAAAAATTAGAATAAAATTGAAGTCCTACGACCATAACTTGGTGGATAAATCTGCTGAGAAGATCGTAAAAACGGTAAAGACTACAGGTGCGGTGGTAACTGGACCTATTCCTTTGCCCACACATAAGAAAATATTTACAGTTTTGCGTTCTCCGCACGTAAATAAGAAAGCAAGGGAGCAGTTCCAATTAAGTTCTTACAAAAGGCTTTTGGATATATACAGCTCTTCATCCAAGACCATCGATGCCCTAATGAAGTTGGAACTTCCTTCCGGTGTTGAGGTGGAGATCAAGGTGTAAGGCCTCCTAACCCCCAAAGGGGAACAAGGTACGAGACCAAAGTAAAGATGGTTACTGAGCGTAGCCGAAGTACATGTCCCGAGCGTTTCGCGAAGGAAAAACGGAAAAAAAATATTCAGGGTTGAACTATTTTTTGGCCCTGTTTTTTATTCTAAAGTACTGAGTATTCAGTACAAAGTATTAAGATAAAGATTATTGAAGATAGGGTATGGTGTGCATAAAGTTTCAACAGAACACATTTTGTACTAAATACTAGATACTAATTACTAATTACTAATAAATATGTCTGGGTTAATAGGAAGAAAGATAGGTATGACCAGCATTTTCGATGAGAATGGAAAGAATATTCCATGTACGGTAATCGAAGCTGGGCCATGCGTAGTTACCCAAGTCAGAACCGAAGAGGTGGACGGGTACAATGCCCTTCAGCTTGGTTTCGATGACAAGGCAGAAAAACGTGCTAACAAAGCGGCTACCGGCCACTTTAAGAAAGCAGGCGCTTCTCCTAAGAAAAAGGTCGTTGAATTCAGGTATTTTGAAGAGGGTGCGCACAAATTGGGGGATACTCTTGGAGTTGACCTTTTTGTGGAAGGAGAATTTGTTGATGTAATCGGTACCTCCAAAGGTAAAGGTTTTCAGGGTGTGGTTAAAAGACACGGCTTTGGCGGTGTTGGTCAATCCACCCACGGTCAGCACAACAGGTTAAGGGCTCCGGGTTCCATCGGTGCCGCCTCATATCCTGCAAGGGTTTTTAAGGGTATGAAAATGGCCGGTAGAATGGGTAGCGATAGGGTTACCGTTCAGAACCTAAGAGTATTAAAGATTGTTCCGGAGAAGAACCTTTTAGTAGTAAAAGGTTGTGTTCCCGGCCATAAGAACGCTTACGTAACTATTGAGAAGTAATGAAGGTAGCAGTTTTAGATATCAAGGGAAAAGAAACAGGTAGGAAGGTTGAGCTTTCGGACGCTGTATTCGCAATAGAACCAAACAATCATGCTGTTTATTTGGATGTTAAACAATATTTGGCACACCAAAGACAAGGTACGCACAAATCCAAGGAGCGTGCAGAAATAGCAGGTAGTACAAGAAAGATCAAAAAGCAAAAGGGTACAGGTACCGCCCGTGCGGGTAGTATTAAGTCTCCCGTGTTTAGAGGCGGTGGACGTGTTTTTGGGCCAAGGCCAAAGGATTATAAGCAAAAATTGAACAAAAATGTTAAGCGTTTGGCCAGAAGGTCCGCCTTGACATTAAAGTCAAAGGACAATGCTATAATGGTGGTCGAGGATTTCAATTTTGAGGCTCCAAAAACCAAGGATTTTAAACAATTTTTGAAGTCTTTGGGCTTGGAGAATAAAAAATCCCTTATTGTGTTGGGCGATTCAAATAATAACGTATATTTGTCCTCACGCAATTTAGAGCATTCTGAGGTTGTAACTAACTCAGAATTAAACACTTACAAAATATTAAATGCTAACAACCTAGTGTTGTTGGAAGGTTCTTTGGAAGGAATCGAATCGAACTTAATAAAATAAGCGAATCATGAGTGTGTTGATAAAGCCAATTATTACGGAAAAGATGACTGCTGATAGCGAGTTGCACAATCGTTATGGTTTTTTTGTTGATCCAAAAGCCAACAAGATCCAGATCAAGGAAGCAGTGGAAGCAGCTTACGGTGTTTCCGTCGATAAAGTTCGAACAATGAATTATGGTCCTTCCCGCAAATCGCGCTACACCAAGACCGGTGTACAGCACGGAAAGACAAGTGGTTTCAAAAAAGCCATTGTTGATGTAGCGGAAGGCGATATTATTGATTTTTACAGTAATCTATAAAGACAAAAAATGTCAGTTAGAAAATTAAAACCAATCACTCCCGGGCAGCGTTTTAGAGTAGTAAACGGATTTGACGCCATTACTACTGATAAGCCGGAAAAAAGCTTGCTTGCTCCGTTAAAAAAGTCGGGAGGTAGAAACAGTCAAGGAAAAATGACCATACGCCAGAAAGGTGGGGGTCATAAGAGAAGGTATCGTGTTATTGATTTCAAAAGGGATAAGCAGGATGTTGCTGCTACTGTTGATTCCATACAATACGATCCGAACAGAACGGCTTTTATAGCATTGTTGGTATACGCCGATGGTGAAAAGAGATATATAATTGCTCCAAACGGTTTACAGGTTGGGCAGGAAGTATCTTCGGGCACCGGTGTTGCCCCGGAAATCGGGAATGCGCTTCCTTTGGGTGAAATACCTTTGGGTACTATCATTTCGGGAATTGAGCTGCGTCCGGGTCAGGGAGCGGTAATGGCTAGAAGTGCCGGTACATTTGCCCAATTAATGGCAAAGGAAGGTAAGTTCGTTACCATTAAATTGCCATCGGGCGAAACCAGATTGGTTTTAGCTGAATGTTTGGCCACTATAGGTGCCGTATCCAACTCCGATCATCAGTTATTGGTGTCCGGGAAGGCCGGTAGAAGTAGATGGTTGGGAAGAAGGCCAAGAACAAGACCGGTAGCGATGAACCCTGTTGATCACCCTATGGGTGGTGGTGAAGGTAGGGCTTCCGGAGGTCATCCTAGATCTAGAAACGGAATCCCTGCAAAAGGGTACAGGACCCGTTCCAAGACCAAGAGCACCAACAAGTATATTTTAGAACGTAGAAAGAAATAAAAAGTAGAAAGAAATGGCACGTTCATTAAAGAAAGGACCTTACGTTCACTATAGTTTGGATAAAAAAATCCAACAAAATGTTGAATCCGGTAAAAAGGCAGTCATTAAGACATGGTCTAGAGCTTCTATGATTACCCCTGATTTTGTAGGTCAGACAATAGCGGTTCATAATGGTAAGCAATTTGTGCCTGTTTTTGTAACAGAGAACATGGTGGGCCACAAATTAGGTGAATTTTCTCCAACACGATCTTTTAGGGGGCATGCTGGAGCAAAAAATAAAGGAAAAAAGTAAGCTATGGGAGTTCGTAAAAAACAAATGGCCGAAAGGATTAAGGCGGAAAAACAGCAAATAGCGTTTGCAAAGTTGAATAATTGCCCTACTTCCCCTAGAAAAATGCGCTTGGTTGCGGATTTGGTAAGAGGTGTAAGGGTGGAGAAAGCGCTTGCTATTTTGAAATTCAACCAAAAGGAATCATCTCGTAGATTGGAGAAGTTATTGTTATCCGCAATAGCCAACTGGCAATCAAAGAATGAGGATGCCAGTGTTGAGGATGCCGAACTTTTTGTTAAGGAGATCAGAGTGGATGGTGGAAGTATGTTGAAAAGACTGCGTCCCGCACCACAGGGAAGAGCACATAGAATTAGAAAACGTTCCAACCATGTTACCTTGGTTTTGGGATCTAACAATAACACACAAAGCTAGAGCATTTAGTATGGGACAGAAAACAAATCCAATCGGAAATCGTCTAGGAATTATCAGGGGATGGGAATCTAACTGGTACGGTGGAAACGATTATGGTGATAAACTTGCCGAAGACGATAAGATCAGAAAATATGTTCATGCACGTTTGGCAAAAGCAAGTGTGTCCAGGATCATTATAGAGCGTACCCTTAAGTTGATTACGGTTACCATAACTACGGCAAGACCGGGTATTATTATTGGAAAGGGAGGACAGGAAGTAGATAAGCTGAAGGAAGAGCTTAAGAAGATTACGGATAAGGAGGTCCAGATCAATATTTTTGAGATAAAGAGACCTGAATTGGATGCTAATCTTGTTGCTGCCAGTGTAGCGCGTCAAATTGAAAGTAGGATTTCTTTTAGAAGGGCTATAAAAATGGCAATTGCAGCGGCCATGAGAATGAATGCCGAGGGGATCAAGATTCAGATATCCGGACGTTTGAACGGTGCTGAAATGGCAAGGTCCGAGTCTTATAAAGAAGGTAGGATCCCATTGTCCACTTTTAGGGCCGATATAGATTATGCTTTGCATGAGGCGCATACCACCTATGGAAGATTGGGAATCAAAGTATGGATCATGAAAGGTGAGGTGTACGGAAAAAGAGAACTTTCTCCATTGGTAGGCATGGCAAAAACCCAGGCTTCCGGTAAAAGTGGAAAGCAAGAAGGCCCGAAGAAACAACGTCGTAGAAAGTAATTTTTTAAAGAAGTAAAGAAATGTTACAGCCAAAAAGAACTAAGTTCCGCAAAATGCAGAAAGGTCGTATGAAAGGGATCTCTGGAAGAGGGCATCAACTTTCAAACGGTATGTTTGGTATTAAATCAATGGATACCTCTTTTATAACATCGCGCCAAATAGAAGCAGCTCGTATTGCGGCAACTAGGTACATGAAAAGAGAAGGCCAATTATGGATAAAAATATTCCCGGACAAGCCTATCACCAAGAAGCCGTTAGAGGTTCGTATGGGTAAGGGTAAGGGAGCCCCTGAATATTTTGTAGCTGTAGTGTTGCCGGGAAGGGTGATGTTCGAGGTTGCCGGTGTGTCCCTTGATATTGCAAAGGAGGCTTTGCGCCTTGCGGCACAAAAACTGCCGGTAAGGACTAAATTTATTATTGCTAGGGACTATTCTGCTTAATATAATTGCAAGGAATCATGAAACAATCAGAAATAAAAGAATTATCAGTTGAGGGGTTAAGGGAAAAGAGTGCTGAATTTAAAAAGCAGTATTCCGATTTAAAATTGGCCCACTCTGTTACACCATTGGAAAACCCTTTACTTATCAGAAAAGTAAGAAGAACTGTAGCAAGGTTGGCAACTGAATTAACTAAAAGGGAAAACCAATAATTGGTTCTGCTTTATGGAAAAAAGGAATTTAAGAAAAGAGAGAATAGGGGTTGTAACCAGCAACAAAATGGAGAAATCGGTAGTGGTTTCCGAAGTAAAACGTGTTAAACACCCTATGTACGGTAAGTTCGTGTTGAAAACTAAGAAATATGTTGCACACGATGAAAAGAACGATTGCAATATTGGCGATACTGTTAAGATCATGGAGACACGTCCATTGAGTAAGACCAAATGTTGGAGGTTAGTGGAAATCATTGAAAGAGCTAAATAATTATGTTACAGCAAGAATCTAGACTAAAAGTAGCGGATAATACGGGTGCAAAAGAAGTTTTGACCATTCGTGTGTTGGGGGGTACAAAAAGAAGATATGCTTCCGTTGGGGATAAAATTGTAGTAGCCGTTAAGGAGGCTACCCCTAATGGTGCTGTTAAAAAAGGTGCGGTTTCCACAGCAGTTGTTGTAAGGACAAAGAAAGAAGTTAGAAGGCCCGATGGTTCTTATATTCGTTTCGATGATAATGCCTGTGTACTTTTAAACCCTACCGGGGAAATGAGGGGAACACGTGTTTTTGGACCGGTGGCAAGGGAACTTCGGGATAAACAATTCATGAAAATTGTTTCATTGGCTCCAGAGGTGCTTTAATAAATATAGCAAAATGGGAAAATTAAAAATTAAAACGGGGGATACTGTTAGAATTATTGCCGGAGACCATAAAGGGGTAGAGGGTAAGGTTGTAAGTGTAGACCGTGAAAAGAACAAGGCGATCGTTGAAGGTGCCAATATGGTGTCCAAACACGAAAAGCCAAGTGCTAGCAATCCTCAAGGAGGGATTGTTAAGAAAGAGGCCCCTTTACAGATATCCAATCTGTCATTGATCGATCCAAAATCCGGAGAGACCACTAGAGTTGGATTTGAGGTAAGGGATGGTAAGAAAGTAAGATTTTCTAAGAAATCTAAAGAAGTAATTTAGTTATGGCTTACGTTCCAAGATTAAAACAGGAATATAAAGAAAGAGTTGTCAAGGCTCTTAAGGAAGAGTTTGGTTACAAAAATGTAATGCAGGTTCCCAAATTAGAGAAAATTGTTGTTAGTAGAGGTGTTGGTGCCGCTGTAGCGGATAAGAAGCTTATAGACCATGCGGTAGATGAGTTGACCAATATCACTGGCCAAAAAGCAATTTCAACCATGTCCAAAAAGGATGTTGCCGCATTTAAATTGCGTAAGGGAATGCCGATCGGGGCAAAAGTAACCTTGCGTGGAGAGAGGATGTACGAGTTTTTGGATAGATTGGTAACGACTGCATTGCCCAGGGTAAGGGATTTCCAAGGAATTAAGGCTACCGGCTTTGATGGAAGGGGGAATTATAATCTTGGTATTACGGAGCAAATCATATTTCCGGAAATAAACATTGATAAAATTAACAGAATCAATGGGATGGATATTACATTTGTAACCTCTGCGGAAACAGATAAAGAAGCTAAATCATTATTAACCGAATTAGGACTACCTTTTAAAAAGAATTAGTATGGCTAAAGAATCCATGAAGGCCCGTGAGGTCAAAAGAGCTAAGACTGTAGCTAAGTATGCCGAGAAGAGAAAGGCCTTAAAGGAGGCTGGTGATTATGAGGCCTTACAGAAGTTGCCCAAAAATGCTTCTCCTATTCGTATGCACAACCGTTGCAAGCTAACCGGTAGGCCCAAGGGTTACATGAGGACTTTTGGTATATCTAGGGTTACTTTTAGGGAAATGGCCAATAATGGTCTTATACCGGGAGTAAGAAAGGCTAGCTGGTAATAAAAGAGTATAAACTGGTTTCAGGTTTAACAATAATGTTAAAAACCGTTACCGTAAATCAATAATTATGTTTACAGATCCAATAGCGGATTATTTAACTAGAATTAGAAATGCAAGTAGCGCCGGTCACAGAGTGGTTGAGGTGCCTGCATCTAATCTAAAGAAAGAAATTACTAAAATATTATTCGATCAAGGATATATTTTAAGCTACAAGTTTGAAGATAATGCGGTTCAGGGGACTATTAAGATAGCCTTGAAGTATGACAAGTTTACAAAGGAGCCGGTTATAAGGAAAATTAAGCGAGTTAGTACACCTGGACTTAGAAAATATGCTAGCTCGGCAGAGTTGCCAAGAGTATTGAACGGTCTTGGTATTGCTATTGTTTCTACTTCCCATGGTGTAATGACCAGCAAGCAGGCAAAGCTTGAGAATGCAGGTGGGGAAGTATTATGTTATGTTTATTAATACTATAAAGATTTAGAAAAATGTCTAGAACAGGTAATAATCCAATAGCAATTCCAGAAGGAGTAACCGTAGAGGTCAAGGAAGATGTTATTACTGTAAAAGGTAAGCTGGGGGAACTTTCCCAAGAATTTTCTGGTGCTGCTGTTAAGGTTGAAGATGGTCAGGTATTTGTTACAAGACCTTCGGATTCCAAGGAGCATAAGGCAAAACATGGTCTTTACAGATCTTTGATCTTTAATATGGTCAAAGGGGTTTCTAAAGGATGGGTTAAGGAATTGGAGTTGGTAGGAGTAGGATACCGTGCCAGTAACCAAGGACAAACTTTGGATCTAGCTTTAGGATTTTCGCACAATATTATTATGGATCTGGCTTCAGAGGTAAAAGTGGAGACCGTATCCGAAAAAGGAAAGAATCCGATCATAAAGCTTAGTTCGCATGATAAGCAATTAGTGGGACAGATCGCTGCCAAGATCAGATCTTTCCGTAAGCCGGAACCTTACAAAGGAAAAGGAATTAAGTTCGTTGGTGAACAATTAAGAAGAAAAGCTGGTAAATCGGCTTAATAATTAGCATTATGGGATTAACGAAGACTGAAAGAAGACTACGTATCAGAAGGAGGATCAGAAAGATATCCTCAGGTACTGCAGAAAGGCCAAGACTTGCTGTTTTTAGAAGTAATACAGGGATTTACGCTCAAATTATCGATGACGTGGCAGGAACGACCCTGGTGTCCGCTTCCTCAAGGGATAAGGCGTTGGCCAAGGCCAAAGGGACAAAAACAGAAGTGGCCAACCTAGTTGGAAAGGCTATTGCCGAAAAGGCAAAAGAGGCCGGAATAGAGACAGTTGCTTTTGACAGGGGTGGTAATTTATATCACGGGAGAGTAAAATCATTAGCCGATGGCGCTAGGGAAGCCGGATTAAAATTCTAAGAATATTATGTATCAGAAATACAAAAACGTAGAGACTGTTAAGCCGGGAGGTTTAGAATTAAAGGATAGATTGGTTGGGGTACAACGTGTTACCAAGGTTACGAAAGGTGGTAGGGCGTTCGGATTCTCTGCCATAGTCGTAGTAGGTGATGAGAATGGCGTTGTGGGCCACGGTCTGGGCAAGTCTAAGGAGGTTGCCACGGCAATTGCCAAGGCTATAGAAGATGCTAAAAAGAATCTTATTAGAATTCCATTGAACAAGGGTACCTTGCCACATGAACAAAAAGGAAAATTCGGTGGAGCAAGAGTTTATATCCAGCCGGCATCGCATGGTACCGGAGTAATTGCCGGTGGTGCCGTTAGGGCGGTATTGGAAGCAGTAGGTGTCCATGATGTATTGTCCAAATCACAAGGTTCATCCAACCCCCATAACGTGGTAAAAGCTACTTTTGATGCGCTTTTACAACTTAGAGGAGCAAAGACAGTTGCTAACCAAAGAGGTATTTCTTTAGAAAAAGTTTTTAAAGGATAATTATATGGTACAGAGTATTTAGTACAAAGTACTTAGTATCTGCCTAGTTAAATTCGGAACAAGGGGAATTTGTAAAACAGGATACCAGTACTTAATGCTAACTACTTAATACTCAATACTAAATAACATGGGAAAGATTAAAGTAAAGCAGGTAAAGAGCAGTATTAAAAGAGCTCAAAATCAAAAGAGGACATTAGAGTCCCTTGGTTTGCGAAGAATAGGACAGGTGGTAGAACACGAGGCTACCCCAAATATTCTTGGGATGATAAATAAAGTTAAACACTTAGTTTCCACAGAGGAGGCTTAATATAATTTTAGTGTTATGAATTTAAGTAATTTAAAACCAGCGGATGGTGCTGTACAAAAAGCCGGTAAAGTCGTAGGTAGAGGTCAGGGTTCCGGTAAGGGAGGTACTGCTACCAGAGGGCATAAAGGTGCTAAATCCAGATCTGGTTATTCTAAGAAAATTGGTTTCGAAGGAGGGCAAATGCCATTACAGAGACGTGTGCCAAAATTTGGTTTTACGAATGTCAATAGAAAGGATTACGCTGGGATCAATCTTGAGAAATTACAGGAATTGGTAGACAAGGGAGCCATTAAGGATACGGTTACTTTGGATATCCTTGTAGAGAATGGATTGGTGGGTAAAAATGATTTGGTCAAGATTCTTGGCAATGGAGAGCTAAAGGCTTCCCTAAAAGTTTCTGTACATAAATTTACAGCTACCGCAAAAGCTGCAATCGAGGCTGCTGGTGGTGAGGCTATAAGTTTATAAGCAAAGAATACTATGAAGAAATTTTTCGAGACATTATCAAATATTTGGAAGATAGAGGAACTAAAGGGTAGAATAATCGTTACCCTTGGTTTGCTTTTGGTGTACCGTTTTGGTGCACAGGTAGTTCTTCCGGGTATTGATTCTACACAGTTGGGCGCTTTGGCATCCAGTACTGATAGTGGTATTTTGGGAATTTTGAATGCTTTTACCGGAGGGGCATTGTCCAATGCCTCGGTTTTTGCCTTGGGAATTATGCCCTATATTTCCGCTTCCATTGTGGTACAGTTAATGGGTATAGCCATTCCTTACCTTCAAAAGTTGCAAAAGGAAGGTGAAAGCGGAAGAAAGACGATCAATCAAATTACCAGATGGCTCACCATAGGTATATGTATTGTTCAAGCTCCTGCGTATTTGTACAGTTTGGGGGCTTTGGGTGTTCCCGATAGTGCCTTCGTCTTTGGAAAAGGACTCGATTTTATTGCCCCATCGGTAATTATTTTGGTGGCAGGAACCATTTTTGCCATGTGGTTGGGAGAAAAGATTACCGATAAAGGCATCGGAAATGGTATATCCCTTTTGATCATGGTCGGTATTATTGCCACAATGCCACAGAATTTTGCACAGGAATTTATTTCCAGAACAGCCAATAACAACGGTGGACTAATGTTCATGCTTATAGAGGTTATCATCTGGTTCGTGGTAATATTGTTATGTGTACTTTTGGTAATGGCTACCCGTCAGATCCCTGTTCAATATGCTAGAAGGACCGCTTCCGGAGGATATGAAAAGAATATCATGGGATCCAGGCAGTATATTCCCTTAAAGTTGAATGCTTCCGGGGTAATGCCCATTATATTTGCCCAGGCCATTATGTTCGCACCAGGATTGTTGGGCAAGACTTTTAACAATACGGCCGTAGGCCAGTGGATGGAAGTCCAGTTCCAGGATATATTTGGATTGGCCTACAACCTTTTGTTCGGGTTCCTGATTATTGTATTTACCTATTTTTATACGGCGATTACGGTACCTACCAATAAAATGGCCGATGATCTAAAAAGAAGTGGCGGTTTTATTCCGGGAATTAGGCCAGGAAAGGAAACCGGGGATTATTTGGATAAGATAATGTCATTGATTACTTTGCCCGGATCTGTTTTCCTGGCCCTGTTGGCCGTATTGCCCGCGGTGATCGTGAAGCTTATGGATGTACAGGCAGGTTGGGCACTGTTCTACGGAGGAACATCGTTGTTGATTATGGTAGGGGTGGCAATAGATACCGTGCAGCAGGTGAATTCTTATTTGTTGAACAGACATTATGACGGTTTAATGAAATCAGGAAAAAATAGAAAGGTAGCATAGATTATGGCTAAACAATCAGCAATAGAGCAAGATGGAAGCATAATTGAGGCATTGTCAAATGCCATGTTTCGCGTGGAGTTGGAAAACGGTCATGTGGTAACGGCGCATATCTCTGGAAAAATGCGTATGCATTATATTAAATTGCTTCCAGGGGATAAGGTTAAGCTCGAAATGAGCCCTTACGATTTAAGTAAAGCAAGAATTACATATAGATATTAAGCAAATAGGATGAAAGTTAGAGCATCAATAAAGAAGAGAAGTGCCGAGTGCAAGATTGTGCGTAGAAAAGGCAGATTGTACGTAATTAATAAAAAGAATCCTAGATTTAAACAAAGACAAGGGTAATTATGGCAAGAATTGCAGGTGTAGACATACCAAAACAGAAAAGAGGGGTAATAGCCCTGACCTATATCTTTGGTATAGGAAAAAGTAGGGCAAAGGAGATTTTATCTACCGCCCAAGTAAGTGAGGATACCAAAGTATCTGACTGGAACGATGATGAGATCGGTCGTATTCGTGAGGCAGTTTCTTCCTTGACCATTGAAGGGGAATTGCGTTCCGAAAACCAATTGAACATTAAGCGTTTAATGGATATAGGTTGTTATAGGGGTATTCGCCATAGATCCGGTCTGCCTTTAAGGGGCCAGCGTACCAAAAACAACTCTAGGACAAGAAAAGGCAAGAGAAAAACAGTTGCCAATAAAAAGAAGGCGACTAAATAATAATTAGGATATTATGGCAAAGGCAAATGCAAAAGCGGCAAAGAAGCGTAAAGTTATAGTAGAGTCTGTGGGCGAAGCCCATGTTACTGCTTCTTTTAATAATATTATTATTTCTTTAACCAACAAAAAGGGGGATGTAATTTCTTGGTCTTCAGCAGGTAAGATGGGTTTCAGAGGTTCAAAAAAGAACACTCCCTATGCAGCTCAGATTGCTTCCGAGGATTGTGCCAAAGTGGCCCATGAAGCTGGTTTAAGAAAAGTTAAGGTATATGTAAAGGGACCGGGTAACGGTAGGGAATCCGCCATTCGTTCCATACATAACTCAGGTATTGAGGTTACGGAGATCATCGATATTACCCCAATACCGCACAACGGATGTAGACCACCAAAAAGAAGAAGAGTATAAATTAATAGTAATCAATTGCCCTAAGGGGTGTTTCAGGGAGATGTAGTTACGATTATCGAAGGATAAGCCTTAATTCATGATCACGTTTCCAAATTAAAAGAAAATGGCAAGATATACAGGACCAAAGACAAAGATCGCCCGTAAGTTCGGTGAAGCGATTTTCGGAGATGATAAAGCTTTCGAGAAAAGAAATTATCCTCCGGGACAACACGGTAGTAACAGACGTCGTGGTAAAAAGTCTGAATATGCTATCCAGTTAATGGAAAAGCAGAAAGCAAAATACACTTACGGTATTTTGGAAAAACAATTCCGGAACATTTTTGCGAAAGCGAATAGAAGCAAAGGGGTAACCGGTGAGGTGTTACTTCAATTGTGTGAATCCCGTTTGGACAACGTTGTTTACAGAATGGGTATATCCCCTTCCAGAAGCGGAGCAAGACAATTGGTTTCCCATAGACATATTACGGTAAACGGAGAGGTGGTGAACATTCCATCCTATACCTTGAAAGCCGGTGATGTGGTTGGTGTTAGGGAGAAATCAAAATCCCTTAAGGCAATAGATGACGCTCTTTCTGCAAATAGCAGTGTATACGAGTGGATCACTTGGAATTCAGAAAAAATGGAAGGTAATTTTGTTGCCGTTCCGGAAAGAATGCAAATTCCAGAGAATATCAAAGAACAATTAATAGTTGAGTTATACTCTAAATAAAACAACACTGATCCAATTATGGCATTATTAAATTTTCAGAAGCCCGATAAAGTTATAATGATTGATTCCTCCGATTTCGAAGGCAAATTCGAATTTCGCCCATTGGAACCAGGTTATGGCCTAACTGTAGGGAACGCGTTAAGAAGAGTTTTGCTTTCGTCCTTGGAAGGTTTTGCTATCACTTCTGTTAGAATTGATAAGGTAGAACATGAGTTCTCTGTAATTTCCGGTGTTGTGGAAGATGTTACCGAAATCATTCTAAATCTTAAACAAGTTCGTTTCAAAAGACAGATAGACGATGTGGATAGTGAGACAGTATCTATAGCTGTTAGCGGAAAGGAACAAATGACTGCGGGCGATTTCCAAAAATTTATTTCTGGATATCAGGTATTGAACCCGGATTTGGTTATTTGTAACATGGATCCCAAGGTGAACATTAATATGGAGATTACCATAGACAAGGGAAGGGGGTATGTGCCTGCCGAGGAGAATAAAAAATCCAATGCGCCATTAGGTACCATAGCTGTAGATTCTATCTTTACTCCTATTAAAAATGTAAAGTATAGTATAGAAAACTTTCGGGTAGAGCAGAAGACCGATTATGAGAAATTGGTTTTTGAAATCGCAACCGATGGTTCCATCCATCCTAAAGAGGCATTGACCGAAGGTGCAAAGGTGCTGATACACCACTTCATGCTGTTTTCCGATGAACGCATTACCTTAGAGGCGGATGAGATTGCACAGACAGAGACCTATGATGAGGAATCATTGCATATGCGTCAGCTATTGAAGACCAAATTGGTAGATATGGATCTTTCTGTAAGGGCATTGAACTGTTTGAAAGCGGCGGAAGTTGATACACTTGGTGATCTGGTTTCTTTTAACAAGAACGATTTGATGAAGTTTAGGAACTTTGGTAAAAAATCCTTGACCGAATTGGAAGAATTGGTTATCAACAAAGGTTTGAGCTTTGGAATGGATTTGTCAAAATATAAATTGGATAAAGATTAATTGAACTTTCAAGGGGATTGGAATAACAAGACCATGAAAGACTATAGCAAAGAACAATGAGACACGGTAAGAAAGTTAATCATTTAGGTAGAAAGGCGGCACATAGAAAATCTATGTTGGCAAACATGGCCTGTTCATTAATAGAGCACAAGAGAATCAATACCACTGTTGCAAAAGCAAAAGCTTTGAAGCAGTTTGTGGAGCCATTGATTACCAAATCAAAAACTGAGAATAATCAAACAGTTGAAAAGGGTACGCACAATAGACGTATTGTTTTTAAAAGTCTTCGCGACAAATATGCGGTTACCGAACTTTTTGGCAGTGTTGCCGAAAAGGTAGCCGACAGACCGGGAGGATATACCAGAATTATCAAATTGGGTAACCGTCTTGGGGATAATGCGGATATGGCTATGATAGAGCTTGTAGATTTCAATGAAATATATAATGCAGGGAAGCCTAAAAAACAAAAGACTACAAGAAGGGGTAGAGGCAAAAAAGCAGAAGATACTGCAGCGGTTGTTGAAGAAGCGCCAAAAGTTGAAAGTGCAAAGGCCGAAGAACCAAAAGTAGAAGAGCCAAAAGCAGAAAAAAAAGCAGATGATGCCCAAGAGTAAAAATGTTATTAAATATTAATAATTGTAAAAGGATAAGCCTAAAAGCTTATCCTTTTTTTATGTTATTTTGCAAAACGAAAAATTGTAACGCCAAGAAATGAAGTATCAAACAAGAAAAAAAGCAATATTGTTGCTTGCCGATGGGACCATTTTTCACGGTAAGGCCGTAGGGGACAAGGAAGGAACTGCCTTTGGAGAGGCTTGTTTTAACACCGGAATGACCGGTTATCAGGAGATATTCACGGATCCGTCGTATTTTGGACAAATCATGGTAACCACAAATGCCCATATAGGAAATTATGGGGCAAACAATGAAGAAATTGAATCTGATACGGTAAAGATATCAGGTTTGGTCTGTAAAAATTTTAGTTACAATTATTCCAGGCCGAATGCCGACTTAAGTTTACAGGAATTTTTGGATAGGAATAATCTGTTGGCCATTTCGGATGTAGATACCAGGGCCTTGGTGGGTTACATTCGCGACAATGGAGCAATGAATGCTGTAATATCTACGGATGTGGATAATGTGGAAGAGCTAAAAAAGAAATTGGCAGAAGTACCGAGCATGGAAGGTTTGGAGCTTTCTTCCAAGGTTTCTACCAAAGAACCTTATTATTACGGGGACAAGGAGGCAACATATAAAGTGTCCGCCCTTGATATAGGAATTAAGAAAAATATTCTTCGAAACTTGGCCAAAAGGGATGCCTATATTAAGGTTTTTCCATACAATGCCACTTTTGAGGAAATGAGCGCTTGGAATCCTGATGGCTATTTTATTTCCAACGGTCCCGGGGATCCGGATCCATTGCACGAAGCAATAGCGTCTGCCAAAGAGATGATAAAATCCAATAAACCGTTGTTCGGTATATGTCTAGGGCACCAAGTGTTGGCCCTGGCCAATGGGGTATCTACCTATAAAATGCACAATGGGCACAGGGGTATAAACCATCCTGTGATGAATTTGGTTACAGGGAAGGGGGAGATAACTTCCCAGAATCACGGATTTGCCATTAATAGGGAAGAGACCGAGGCAAATCCCGATTTGGAAATAACCCATCTGCACCTAAATGACAATACGGTAGCTGGAATTAAAATGAAAGGGAAGAACGTATTTTCCGTTCAATACCATCCGGAAGCAAGTCCGGGGCCACATGATGCGGATTATCTGTTCGATCAATTTTTTGAAATGATCCAAACCACGGCAAACTAAAACGTTATAGTTTTATTTTATTGTTATCAAAGGGTCATTCTAGTCAGTAAGAGTGGGGTTAAAAGCGCATCCTTTGCTATATTTGCATAATTATTTAACTAAAAAATAAAAGATAGACATATGAGTATTATCCTAAGTGTTCATGCACGACAAATTTTGGATTCAAGAGGTAATCCAACAGTGGAGGTAGATGTAATTACGGAAAATGGAGTTTTGGGAAGGGCAGCAGTTCCTTCGGGAGCCTCTACGGGTGAACATGAAGCGGTAGAGCTTCGTGATGGAGGAAAAACTTTCATGGGTAAGGGAGTAGGAAAGGCGGTCAACAATGTAAATACCGTTATTGCAGAGGAGATTCTTGGTATGTCCGTTTTCGAACAAAATTTGATAGACCAGACCATGATAGATTTGGATGGTACGCCCAATAAATCAAAATTGGGTGCCAATGCCATTTTAGGTGTTTCCCTTGCAGTTGCCAAGGCCGCTGCCAATGAATTGGGATTGTCCCTATTTAGGTATGTGGGCGGTGTTAGTGCCAATACCTTGCCAGTACCGATGATGAACATAATTAATGGAGGGTCCCATTCCGATGCCCCCATCGCTTTTCAGGAATTTATGGTGATGCCGGTGAAGGCGAATAATTTTTCCCACGCCATGCAAATGGGTACGGAAATATTCCATAACCTAAAAAAAGTTTTGCACGATAGGGGACTAAGTACCGCTGTTGGGGATGAAGGAGGATTTGCTCCAAATCTGGCAGGTGGTACCGAGGATGCATTGGATACCATTGCAAAGGCGGTAGAAAAGGCAGGATATAAATTAGGGGATGATGTAATGATCGCCTTGGATTGTGCCGCTGCGGAATTTTATGTGGATGGAAAATACGATTATACCAAATTTGAAGGGGATAAGGGCGTAGTAAGAACCTCAGAGGAACAGGCCCAATATTTGGCGGACTTAAGTGCCAAATATCCAATTATTTCCATCGAGGACGGAATGGATGAGAACGATTGGAAAGGCTGGAAGGCTTTGACCGATAAAATTGGTGGTAAGGTACAATTGGTGGGCGATGATTTATTTGTCACCAACGTAGAGCGTTTGTCAAGAGGGATCAAAGAAGGCATTGCCAACTCCATCTTGATCAAGGTCAACCAGATAGGAACCTTAACGGAAACCATTGCAGCTGTTAATATGGCCAAAAATGCAGGATATACTTCCGTTATGTCGCACCGTTCGGGAGAAACCGAGGATAACACCATTGCCGATCTGGCAGTTGCCCTGAATACCGGTCAAATTAAAACAGGTTCGGCCTCCAGATCCGATAGGATGGCAAAATACAATCAATTGTTAAGGATTGAGGAAGAGTTGGGTAGTACCGCATATTACCCGGGAGTACATGCCTTCAAAATAAAATAAAATCCAATTAGGTCCCATATAAAGCCATTCTGAACAGAATGGCTTTTTTTTTAAATATCAAGAAGGTTTGTTTACATATCAGAAATAAATAATTATATTATCCTACTTTTTAACACTTCATTATAAATAACCAAATTCTGGATTATATGAATAACTTTCTATTTGTTGCTGCTGAGAATGACGGTATTCCAAAGTGTAAGGCCGGAGGTATGGGCGATGTGGTCAGGGATGTTCCCCGGCAGATTTCCGAAAGGGGGGATATGGCGCACGTAGTAGTACCCTCATATTCAAGATTACATCAAAATGGAACTTTCATTACCAATCTTAATCTTAATCTGCGGGGAATGGTCTATGTTGCGGAGCTGTACGAAGTACCCCCAAAAAAGGAGTTTGCAAATCTACATCATTATGTAATACACCATCCTGAAATTACCGCGGGGGAAATAGGGCATATATACCACGACGATCCTGAAGAAGCTTTTTTTACGGATAATATTAAGTTCACCATTTTTTGTACAGCAGTGGCCGAAGCAATAAAGGTAGGGGCTTTTGGGGAATTGGACATTGTCCATATGCACGATTGGCACTCTAGTCTGGTCCTGTTTTTAAAAACCTACCATCCGGAATATAAGGCCTTAAAGAAAATGCGCTATGTCTATACCATTCATAATTTGGCCATTCAAGGGATACGTCCGTTTTATAATAATTACTCCTCACTGGGAAATTGGTTCCCCAATTTGTCCATAGATGAAAAAAAGTTGATGGATTATAGGTACCGGGATTGTATTAACCTAATGGCCGTTGGTATCCGCTTGGCGGATGCCGTGCATACCGTATCCCCTTCGTATAAGGAAGATGTTCTTAGACCGAGCAATCCTCCCGAATTTATTGGAGGTGAAGGCTTGGAAATGGATTTACAGGAAGCGAACAATCAAGGAAGGTTGTTCGGGATTCTTAATGGCTCCAATTACACAAATATTCGTACTGCCGAAAAAGGATTGTTGTACAGGAATATTGTTAAGGCACTATTTAGGTGGCTACAGGAGGAATCCAAGAAATATAAGGCCGATTTTCTAGCGCATACGGGGGAAAAGGTAATGGAGTACGTTACCGAGAAACCTAAGTTCATAGTTTCTAGCGTAGCCCGTTTAACAGAACAGAAATTTTATTTTTTTAAGCGGTCGCCCGAAGCGTTTGTGGAAGTATTGGACCGATTGAAAAAAGTAGATGGGATTTTTATGCTCCTGGGTACGGGTGCCCCCGAATATGAGGACTTATTTCGTCAACTGAGCTATGACCATAAAAACTTTATTTTCACCAACGGTCAATCCGAGGATCTGATCGATTCCATATATTTGGAGACCGACCTGTATTTTATGCCCAGTTTATTTGAGCCCTGCGGTATTAGCCAAATGTTGGCGATGCGTAACGGCAATCCATGTTTGGTGCACAACACGGGTGGCTTGAGGGATACGGTAGAGCATATGAAAACCGGTTTTAGTTTTGATGGCAAGACCTATGATGATAAAATTAAAAATATGGTTCTGGCCTTGGACCAGGCCTTGGACGTTTTTGTAAATGACAAACCCAAGTGGAAGGAGATTCAGAACAACGCCAAAAAGATGAGGTTCACTTGGGAAAAATCGGTAGATGATTACTACAAATATCTATATTCCATCAATCAATAGAATCAAAACAAATAAGGTTTTTGAATATTTCATAAATATTCATTAAATAACAAAATCTTCAATTGTTAACCTTATGTGTTTTTAGTATTTTTACGCTTAATCGAATAAAATAGGAATTTAAGAAATGGCGAATAACGCAACATTGGAATACAACGGAAAAAAATTTGAATTTCCGGTTTTGGAAGGTACTGAAAATGAATTGGCTATAGATATCAAAACTATGAGGGCCGATTCAGGAATGATAACGATAGACCCTGGGTTTAAGAATACGGGCTCCTGTGAGAGTGCCATTACTTTTCTGGATGGTGAAAAAGGGATTTTAAGGTATCGCGGGTATTCTATTGAGGAATTGGCGGAAAAGGCCGATTTTCTGGAAGTAGCCTATTTATTGATTTTTGGAACATTGCCAAATCAAGAACAATTGGATAAATTCCATCAGGATATAAAAGCGGAATCGCATGTAGATGAGGAGATGAAGAAAATTTTGGACGGTTTTCCAAAATCGGCACATCCAATGGGGGTACTTTCCAGTTTGACCAGTGCCCTGATCGCCTTTAATCCATCCTCCGTAAACGTGTCCTCGGAAAAGGAAATGTATTGGGCCATTGTAAGGATCTTGGCCAAATTTCCCGTATTGGTGGCGTGGACCCTAAGAAAGAAAAAGGGATTACCGTTGGATTACGGGGACGATTCTTTGGGTTATGTGGAGAATATTCATAAAATGATGTTCAAAAAGCCCAACCAGGAATACAAAAGGAACAAGATCATTATAGAAGCGTTGGACAAATTATTGATCTTACATGCGGACCATGAGCAAAACTGTTCCACTTCTACCGTTCGTATTGTAGGGTCTTCCCATGCCGGACTGTTTGCTTCCATTTCCGCTGGTATATGTGCGCTTTGGGGACCACTTCATGGAGGGGCCAATCAGGCAGTTTTGGAAATGCTGGAGGCTATTGAGGCCGATGGTGGGGATACCAAAAAATACATGGCCAAGGCCAAGGACAAGAACGATCCTTTTCGTTTAATGGGCTTTGGACACAGGGTGTACAAAAATTTTGATCCCAGGGCCAAGATTATCAAGAAGGCCGCAGAGGAAGTTTTGGGAGACCTGGGCATTGATGATCCAATTCTGGATATTGCCAAGGGCCTGGCCAAGGAGGCCTTGGAGGATCAATACTTTGTGGACAGGAAATTATATCCCAACGTAGATTTTTACTCCGGAATAATATATAGGGCTTTGGGTATACCTACGGAAATGTTCACCGTTATGTTTGCTTTGGGGCGCCTACCGGGGTGGATTGCCCAATGGAGGGAAATGAGGTTGAAGAATGAGCCTATCGGGAGACCGCGACAGGTGTACATAGGGGAAAAGAGCAGATCTTTTGTTCCCTTGGACAAGAGATAGGCTATTTATCCAATAATGTATGACTGCCCTTTGTGTAAGATAATATACAAAGGGCAGTTTTAATTTATCAGAATTAGTATTTCTATCTTTGTCCAAAAAGCCGTCATGCTAAAGTTGAATGTACAGGATGAAACTTCACGCTTAAGATCGGTAGTTTTGGGAACTGCCGATAGCTGTGGGCCTGTTCCAAGGCAGGAAGAGGCCTATGACCCCAAGTCACTGGAACATATATTGGCCGGCACCTATCCAACGGAGGCCGATATGGTAAGGGAAATGGACGGTTTTGCCCAGGTATTTGCCAAATATGATGTTCAAGTCTTCAGGCCTAAGGTCTTAAAGGACTGTAACCAAATATTTTCAAGGGATATTGCTTTTGTTATAGAAGATAGACTGGTGAAAGCGAATATTCTTCCGCATAGGGAAAAGGAATTTCAAGCCATTAAATATGTACTTAATAAAATAGGTGATGATCGGATAATCTACCCCCCAAAGGAGGTCCATGTAGAAGGAGGTGATGTTATGCCCTGGGGAGAGTATATTTTTATGGGAACGTATACCGGCGCAGACTATGCAGATTATATTACGGCCCGTACCAATAAGGAGGCGGTAAACTTTATTGCAAGTCAATTTCCACATAAAAAGGTCAAGGCCTTTGAACTTAGAAAGTCGAATACCAATGCCCGGGAAAATGCCCTGCATTTGGATTGCTGCTTTCAGCCTATTGGAAAAAATAAGGCCATTATACATAAGAATGGCTTTTTAAGGGAAGAGGAATATCGGTGGCTGCTGGATTATTTTGGCAGCGATAATGTATTCGAGATCAACAAGGAGGAAATGTACAATATGGTAAGCAACGTTTTTTCCATATCCCCCAATATAGTGGTCTCCGAGCGTAACTTCACCAGATTGAACAACTGGTTACGGGAACATGGTTTTACGGTAGAGGAAATAGCCTATGCCGAGATTGCCAAACAAGAAGGTCTTTTAAGGTGTAGCACCTTACCTTTGGTAAGGGACTAATGTATTTTTATTTTTTTCGATCTAAAGATTTTCCGACCCTTGGGCGGGGCCTGCCTTTATTGGACCAGACAGGGTTTCCAATCCGTCCGGTACGGACGGGT
>CBFGWQ010000034.1:0-25198 GCA_965652575.1 uncultured Arenibacter sp.
TTTATATTTATTGTTTTTTTATCGGTCAGATGTAATATCCAAGTAATCATTTTCGGTGAGTTTGAAAATTTTGTTAATGGATATTTCATCCGTTTATTTTTTTACTACTTTAAAATTACTGTTTACACCTTCTCCCTTAACTTTAAGGATATAAACGCCGGAGGGCAAGCCTGTAAAATTAATTTTAATTTCATTGTTATCCGGGGTATGGTCCCTATTACTTATCATTTGCCCGGCATAATCGAAAATTTGGGTATTTACGGTATCCGGTCCATTATTGAGGGAAATGTTGATTTCCTCCTCAAAGGGGTTTGGGAATACCAAAGGCCTGTCCATAAGGTACAATTGATCTTCATAAACGCCCTGGCACGGCAGATTGGTAGACACTCTGATTTTGTTGATACCTTGTTTTAGGTCCAAGGTTATGCTGGACGATTTGGTTTGTGTAACAATACCATTTAATTCAATATTGTAAAAATCGCTTCCTTCCAGGTTCAATACGGTCTGGTTTCCAGTGGCCGTCAGCTTTGAAGTAACGCTTAAGGGCGAAGGTTCTGTAACGATGGCTTCAAAACAATAGGGTTCGTACACCTTGTCGCCTTCCATACCAACAATACATATTTCATAAGTGCCGGCGGCAAGGCCTTCCCTAAAAAAGAAATTGGTAAAATTACTGCTTTCATTTATTCCATTTCCGTTAAGGGTAAGGTCGTAATCCATATTAATGCCGGCTACGACGCGTATGGAGCCATTGTTCTGATTGCTACAGGATTCACTGTTGATTTCTACCTCAAAATTATCGGTAGGTAAAATATAAACGGCGCACCCGTTTAAATCCACAGTCGCCCCCATGGGGGTGTTAGGGCATAGGTCGTCCCCATCATCAAAAACGCCATCCTTGTCTTCATCCGCCCTAAAGGTGCCTTCTACGCAGATGTCCATGGAAAATGCGTTTAATGATCCTCCGTCCGAGGACGCAATGTCCTTGACTTCCAATATCCAATCCCCGTAGGTAGATTCCCCGTTAAAGGCGGCCAAAGAACCTAAAGGTCTTACGCTACCTTGTATTGCCGGGGCTGTACCACATATGAACCCATCTGCGCTGTCATCAAAGGTTGCCAATATATTCTGATTTCCGCCACAGGAATTGGAGACGAGAATTACCCGGGTGCCGGCAGGTGATATAAGGCTCACTTCCAAATCGGCAAGGAAGGTATGGGTCAGGTCCAGATCGACATTTATATCGGCCACGGGCAGATCGTTCATTAAAGTGATGGTAGATGTTATTATGGGTGTCCCGATCGTAGATATGGCTATGGGCAGGTCCTTGGCGGATTCCGATGCGCAATTCTGCTCCAGGGTGGTAAAGCTAAAGACAGGGCCAAAATTTCCTTCCCCACAGCTATTTTTGGGTCTAACCCGCCAATAGTAAGTGGTTTCCTCTTGTAGGTCGGAGGTTAAATAGGAGTTGAAAATAACGCTGGCAGCATCAATAATATTGGTGAAGGCAGCGTCATCGGCAATTTCAACGTCATAGGAGGTATGGGAAGTATTGGACTCCCATTCCAATTGTGGTGCAATACGCGTACTTGTAGCGCCATTAACGGGCAATTGGAGGACAACATCCGTAAATGTGGTTTCCAGTATTTTAACATCGATCACCACTTCCTTGGTAATACTTGCTGTCGTAGCCACTATGTTTATGGGATAGTTGCCGGGAACTGCCATATCCGTATTGGAAAAGGTAATGTTTACCGGTGTGTCGTTTACCGAAGTAGAGGTAGGGGAGAAGTCAATGGACAATCCCGGGGGCATACCGGTAGCGGAAAAGATGGCCTCCTCGGAAAAATCATTATAGGTTTGGTAAATGAAGGGTACAATTAAATCATTGCCCTGGCAAACTTCGTGCTGCAATTGGTCGAAGCCCAACACGATATCTGATGGTGTAATGGTAATATCGGAAGTGTTTACCGCCAAAAAGATATTGTCGTGGGCACTGACCATTATACGGCCCGTAGGAGTGGCAAATCCAGGGATCAATATGTCCTGCTGTCCGTCATTGGGTACACTGTCGGCTAATTGTATGGGAAAGGAAGCGCCCCCATTTGCAGAAAAATAAATGTCCACTTTTTGGGTGTTTACCGGGCCCTGATTTGTTTTTGCCACATCCCAGACAACGGTTTGTCGTGTGCCTGCGGCATACATCTCGTTGGCGGATTGGGAAGTTATTACAAAGGGCCCCGCATTGTCTATGACCTTAACTTTTACCAGATCCGATGTAACTTGCCCTCCCCCAAGGGCATTGTCCCTTACGGTAAGGGCAAAGTCCAGTTCCCGTTCTACATCGGAAACGGTTTCCCAGGTAGTATTTACGTTGGGATTGGTCTGGGTAAGATTGCCCGATACGATACTGCTCAATCTGGGAAAATATCTGGTTGGAGATACCGTTGGTTTTAAGGATCTAAAATTGGCTCCACTGAGGTTGGTCGGCCCAAAGGTGTTATGGGTAACCACACCGTCGTTTACCTGCTCCCAATTGTAGGTAAGGATATCATCCCCATCCACATCAGTGGCATTGCCCCTTAACCTAAAGGCGGTAGATTTTGGGATGGTAAAGTTGCCGGTGGGCACAATTTCCGGTGGATTGTCCAACAGGGAGATTTCCTGGGCACACCCCGTTGTTTTTATATATTCCGATATCTGGAATATGCTGTAGTAATGAAAATAATCATCTCCGTTCAGGGCCACATTGTTGTTGCCGGAAATGCCCGCATAGCCCATAATGGTCGTCCCGCTTCCCGGTTCGGCCTGTACCAGGGAGCCTTCGGATTCAAAGGACCAGGTGTGGTAGGCACCAAACTGATGTCCCATTTCATGTGCCACAAAATCCAGATCAAAAATATCCCCTTGTGGAACCAATGCGGAAGAATAGGCACTTCCCTTTCTGGAATCTATGCAGACCGAAGCAATGAAGCCGGCATTGCCCCCATTTTCATCTTTTTGGAACAAATGGCCTACATCGTAGTTTTCCGGGCCTATAACCGTTGTGAGGGTGTTCTGCACTTCGGAATTTAGATTGATCCCGTAGGGGTCCGTGTTCTTGTTGGTGTAAATGACCTGATCGGTATTGGCTACAATTTCCAGACGGATGCCCAGATCGGTTTCGAAGACTTCGTTTACCCGGGTAATGGTCGCATTAATGGCGGCCAGGGCATCCGGTACGGTTCCGCCGTGGAACTCGGTATACTCCCCTGTTGCCGAAATGGCCACCCTGAATTTTCTCAATACTTGGCCATCCACCAACTTTAAGGCGGAGGGTCCTTTTTCCTTTTCGATCAGGGCAGTGGTACTACAAATGAAATTGGTGTTCATCATATAGGCGTCCTTCCTATTGTACACTACATATTCATTGTCGGAACCCGATACTTTTTGCATATAGGTGGCATTTTTGCTTTCCCCGTATACGATCATGCTTTGTATGCCGTTTTGGGAGACACTAAATCTTAGCCTGTCCTTTTTATTTTTTAAACTTCTGCCCACATACGACTTTATTTGGGGGTATTTCTTGGAAAGTTCAGGAGAAAGTACGGGGGCTTCCTGTACAATGAAAGGGACCAAGTCCCCATTTTCATCGGGAAAACTTAGCGTTTTTGAAGACTTATGGATTTGGGCGGTCTTAAGTTCATTGATAAAAACATCTTTTTCCAAAGAAAAAACAAGGCCTTGATCTATTGCTAAGGCCGCCGTTTGCCTATTGATCTTTCTACCCTTGGACTCGGTTTTTTGCCAGTATTTGGTCTGCCCAAATCCGCAATAGCAAAGAAAAAATATGGATATTGAAAAAACAAGACGTAATTTTACAACCATCAAGCAGGTTTTTGTACAAACTCAAAGATAAGTTTTTTTATTATTCGAATTTGTGATAACAGTTCAAAGCATTTCCAATTACGATAAAGCGCACCCTACTGCCGTTACCATCGGCACTTTTGATGGGGTGCATATTGGTCACCGAAAAATATTGGAACGTCTCATAAACAATGCCAAAGTGCTGGAGTTGAAATCAACGGTACTTACTTTTTTTCCCCATCCCAGAATGGTGCTTCAAAAAGATGTCGCTATCAAGCTGTTGAATACCATTGATGAGAAGATCAGGATTTTGGAGGAACTAGGGATCGATTATTTAATAATACATCCGTTTACCAAAGAATTTTCCCGCTTATCGGCAACACAGTTCGTTAGGAATATTTTGGTCAATGATTTAAAGACCAAAAAAATCATTATTGGTTACGATCACAGGTTCGGGAGGAATAGGAATGCCAATATTAATGATCTGATGGCTTTTGGGAACGCCCTGGATTTTGAGGTAGAGGAAATTTCGGCCCAGGAGGTGGACGATGTTTCCGTTAGTTCCACAAAGATCAGGAAGGCCTTGGAAGAGGGGGACATGAAAACGGCCAATATGTATTTGGGATATAATTACATGCTAACAGGGAGTATTGTAAAAGGAAAAGGGTTGGGCAGAAAATTAAACTTTCCTACGGCCAATTTATCCATTCAGGAAGACTATAAGCTAATACCTAAGAACGGGGTCTATGTGGTGAGCAGTGTATTGGAGGGCAAAAGGGTATTTGGAATGATGAACATAGGCTTTAATCCTACCGTAGAGGGCAAGACAAAGAGCATCGAAATCAATTTTTTCGATTTTGATCGGGATCTTTACGGTAAAAAAATTCAGGTCGATATTATAGACCGCATACGGGATGAGAAAAAATTCAATTCCCTGGAAGGCCTACAGGCGCAATTGAAAAAAGACCGGAAGACTTCCCTTGCCATAATCTCCAAGTAAATGTGGGGCCGGTTTCTTTTTAAGCAGATCGATAATAGTCCGCTCCTAATTTTCAGGATATTTTTTGGTATTCTGGTAAGTCTTGAATGTTTTGGGGCCATTGCCACGGGTTGGGTAAAAAGAAACCTGATAGATCCGGAATTTACCTTTAATTTTATCGGCTTCGACTGGTTGCAGCCACTGCCAGGGATAGGGATGTATCTGTATTTTATGGTAATGGGAGGTTTGGGGATCTGTATAGCCCTGGGATATAGGTACCGATGGAGCACTGCAGCCTTTACCCTGCTTTGGACCGCTGTTTACCTGATGCAAAAAACAGCTTACAACAATCATTATTACCTGTTGGTATTGATTGCGTTCATAATGGCCTTTATGCCGGCCAACGGGGATTATTCGCTCGATGCCAGGAGAAACCCTTCCATAAGGACCAACCACATGTCCGCCTATTTAAAATGGATGGTAATATTGCAATTGTTCATTGTCTATACCTATGCTTCCGTGGCCAAGTTGTACGGTGATTGGTTGGATTTCAGCATTATAGAGATTCTCTTTAAAAATAAGAAATCCTATCCCCTTATCGGGAGCCTACTTCAGGACCCTTGGGTACATAGGGTGGTAGGTGTTTCGGGCATCCTGTTCGATTTGCTTATTGTGCCGGCCCTTTTGTGGAAACCTACAAGAAAATGGGCTTTTGTCGCTTCCCTGTTCTTTCATTTATTTAATTCCATTGTTTTTCAAATAGGTATTTTTCCCTATTTGTCCCTGGCGTTTACGGTATTCTTTTTTGAACCGGAAACGATCAGGAAATTGTTTTTTAAAAAAAAGGAACCTTACTTAGGGGATACCCTGTTTGTACCGCCCCAAAGAGCCTTGGTTTTGGGGACTTTATCCCTTTATTTTTTGATCCAATTGGTCCTGCCGATCCGTCATCATTTTATAAAGGACGATGTGTTATGGACAGAGGAGGGGCATAGGTTGAGTTGGAGAATGATGTTGAGGAGCCGCAACGGGATTACTTCCTTTAAAATAGTAAACCACAGCAACGGAAACTCATATCCGGTAAAATTGGACGATTATTTAACAAAGGGGCAAAAAAGTAAGGTGAAATGCTATCCGGATTTTATGTGGCAGTTTGCCCAACGCTTAAAGCGGGAATACGGTGAAAAGGGGGAGGATATCTCCGTATTTGTATATTCCAGGCTAAGCGTAAACGGAAAACCGTACCAAGAGTTTATAGATCCAAAAATAGACCTGGGCAGTGTGTCGTGGAACTACTTTGGACATAACGCTTGGATCTTGCCTTCCCCTTCTCAATAAGGAATGCCCTGTTGTATTTTAAAACGGTTCGGCCCTATGGCAAAGTTGCAAGGGCATGCCCCATGGGTCGCGGAGCATCACTAAATGGCTGCCATCTTCCTTTGTTATTTCCTCTACGAAACTGGCACCCTTATCCAATAATCTAAGCTTGTCCGTTACGGCGTTTTGGGAAACAAATGCCATATGGAAAGTAAGCGGATGTTTTGTTCTAAAATCTGTAATCTCTTCCTCCGGTCTATGGTATAGTTCCAAAACTACCCGCCCGGACGAATCTGAAAAGAAAGTCATGAAGGGCGCTTCCGTTTGTTCGCTTACTATCTTCAGTCCTATATGGTCAACATACCAATCCTTTACATCCTTGATGTTTTTTACGTTCAGGGCGATGTGTTCAAAAACCATGCAATTTAATTTTGTAGATTATATCAAGGCCAAAATTATGTCGAAAATCCGAAGATTAGGTTAAATTTGCACGATAAAAATTAACAAAATGTTGCAGTTACAGGTAATCCGGGAGGATAAGGATCAAATTGTCGAGGCTTTAAAAAAACGTAATATCAATGCCCTTCCACTAATTGAAAACGTACTTCAATTGGATGAAAAACGACGGTCCCTGCAGACGCGCCTGGATAACACCCTTGCCGAGTCCAATAGTATTTCCAAGGAAATAGGCCAACTTTATAAAAGTGGTAAGGTGGCCGAGGCCAATGCTTTAAAGGAACGTACCGGAAGTTTAAAGGAGGAGTCCAAGGAATTGAACGAGGCCCTGGCCACAACTGCGACCGAACTTCAGAATGTACTCTACCAAATTCCAAATGTTCCCCATGCATCCGTTCCTGCCGGTAGCACGGAGGAGGACAATGAAGAGGTGTTCAGGGAGGGGGATATTCCTACCCTAAAAGAGGGTGCACTTCCCCATTGGGAACTGGCCAAGAAATATGATATTATAGATTTTGAATTGGGGGTAAAGATCGCCGGTGCCGGATTTCCGGTGTACAAGGGCAAAGGTGCCCGCCTGCAAAGAGCGCTTATTTCCTACTTTTTGGATAAAAATGCGGCCGCCGGATACAATGAAATCCAAGTGCCCCATCTGGTAAACGAGGCCTCAGGTTATGGTACGGGCCAGTTGCCCGATAAGGAAGGGCAGATGTACCACGTAGGCGAAGATGATCTTTATCTTATCCCTACGGCCGAGGTGCCCGTTACCAATATTTTTAGGGATGTTATTCTAAACGAAACCGATTTTCCCATTACCCATACGGCCTATACACCTTGTTTTAGGAGGGAGGCCGGGAGTTACGGGGCCCATGTGCGTGGACTTAACCGCCTGCATCAGTTTGACAAGGTGGAAATAGTGCGCGTGGAGCATCCCGCCAAATCGTACGAAGCCTTGGATAGTATGGTAGCACATATAAAGAATATCCTTAGGGAACTAAAATTACCTTATAGGATCTTACGGCTTTGTGGGGGCGATTTGGGCTTTACTTCTGCCCTTACCTATGATTTTGAGGTCTTTTCCACAGCCCAGGACCGCTGGCTGGAAATTAGTTCGGTCTCCAATTTTGAAACCTTTCAGGCCAATAGGTTAAAACTGCGCTATAAGGACGAAAACGGTAAAAGTCAGTTGGCACATACCTTAAACGGCAGCTCTTTGGCCTTGCCCAGGGTATTGGCCGGAATATTGGAAAATTATCAGACAGCGGATGGCATCCAAATTCCTGAAGTCCTTGTCCCGTATACCGGTTTTGATAAAATAGGTTAAGTCTGGACGGACTGGAAACATTAAAATTTGGATTTGTAGTCTAGTGTCCTGTTAATGCTATTATGTCGGTTAAGTCACTGTTATTTTTTATCTGGACGAGGCAAAAAATAGTTGCATAGCATAGCTACGGAACCCTTTTTTAACGATGGTCAGGTGAAAAAGAACAAGACTTGGGGTGACTAGAATAGGGTTAACAGGACACTAGATGATATGTCCATCAATACTTGTTAAGGGGAGGTTCCATGTTTCATCTAAAAGAATAATAAACAAAATTACGGTTTATATTCAAGCAGAATTTAAAGTTTGGCCTACTTATAATTCTTTATATTGGCCTTAACATCCACTTTGTACATTCTATGTATCTTTGAAAAAAAGAATCTTTGCGACTGTTTATTTCCATACTTATATTCTCTTGTTCCCAACTACTGGTTTCCCAGGAAGACTTTTTGGCGAAAGAATATTTTGAGGATGGTGCTTTTGATAAGGCTGTAGTATTCTATGAAAAATTGGTGGCCAAAAACCCGATGCGTACAGATTATGGGGAAGGCCTGGTGGCCTGCTACCAACAATTGGAACAGTATGGTAAAGCAGAAGAGTTTTTGTTGAAGGCGGTGAACGGGCAGAATGTGTACCCTACTATGTTTATTGAATTGGGTTACAATTATACCTTACAGGACCAAGCGGAAAAGGCGACCGAATATTATAATATGGCCCTCCAAAAAATAAACGAAAACCCTAATTTTGGCTATGGTCTAGGGTATAGGTTTCAAAAATATGCCTTGTTGGATTATGCCATAAAAGCATATTCCATGGCAATGGAGCTAAATCCCCAATTGGATTATAATTTTCAAAAAGCCAGGATCTACGGGGAGCAAGGGAATATAGGGCAGATGTACGAATCCTACTTAAAACTGATAAGTGAAGGCAAGGCTTCCCAGGCCAATGTGCTTCGGAACATTAACGATTTTATTAGTTCGGAGGCCGAGAACCCAAACAATATTATATTTAAAAAGGTATTGCTTCAGAATGCCCAAAAAAGCCCGGATATCCTATGGAACGAATTGCTGAGCTGGCTTTTTGTTCAACAAAAACAGTTTAATAGCGCCTTCAGCCAGGAAAAGGCCATTTACAAAAGGGGCGGGGAGACCTCCTTGCAGCGTTTGCAGGGATTGGGGAAATTGGCCATGGAAGAACAGGATATGGATACGGCAAAAGAAGTATTTACCTATATAACAGAAAATAGTTCAGATGCCGTAGTGGCCCTGGATGCCCGGTTAAATCTTATTGAAATGGATTTGTTGGATACCGATGATAAGGTGCTGGACAGGGTCCAAAAGAAATTTGAAGCCCTAATGGGCGTCCATGGTTACGAAACGGAGACCTTGCAGCTACAGATAGCCTATGCCAAATTTTTAACCTTCCATAAGAACATGCCCGAGCCGGCTATTGGGATCTTGCATCAATGTTTGGAGCTGCCCCTGAATAATTATAGTAAATCCTACATTAAAAGTACTTTGGGCGATATTTTGGTCTATGATCGGCAGTTTAATCAGGCATTGATCTATTTTTCCCAGATCCAAAGAGATTTAAAAAATGATGTCCTTGGTCAGGATGCCCGCTTTAAGGTAGCGCAAACCAGTTTTTACAAGGGGGATTTCGATTGGGCATTAACGCAATTAAAGATTCTTAGGGGGTCAACCTCGCAGTTGATAGCCAATGACGCCATGCAGTTAAGCCTATTGATATCCGATAATTCCTTGGAAGATTCTACCCAAACCGCATTAAAAAAATATGCCCGTGCCGATTTTCTGGCCTACCAGAACAAGAAGAGGGATGCGGTGGACCTGTTGGAGGAGATTCTCCAAAATCATAAAGGGGAAAAAATTGAGGACGAGGCACTTTTAAAACAGGCCCAAATTTTAATGGAATTAAAGGATTATGATAAGGCGGAATTTAACTACCTTAAAATAGTGGAATTCTATGCCAACGATATTTTGGCCGATGATGCCAATTTTGCCCTGGCGGAATTGTATCGCAATATTCTGGATCAGCCTGAAAAGGCCAAGGCCTATTATGAAAAAATTATCTATAACCACCAGGATAGTTACTTTTTTCCATTGGCAAGAAGGAATTTCAGGATGTTGCGGGGAGACAATATTAATTAAAGTCCTATACTTTGGCCCTTATATAGCCCATTGAACTCAAGACGAGTTCATTACAAATATTCCCTTTAGGGAACCTAAAGACGAAGCATGTATATTTACAATGTTACCACAAATATTGAAGAATCGATCCGGGTACAGTGGCTGTCCTGGATGAGGGAAGTGCACATTCCCGAGATGTTGGAAACCGGAAAGTTTACCAAGGCCCTAATGTCCCAAGTTTTGGTGGAGGAACAGATGGGCGGAATTACGTATTCCATTCAATATACTACCGATTCCAAAGAAACCCTTCAAAAATATTACGCCGAAGATGCGGAAAGACTGCGTAAAAAAGTGATGGAACGCTTTGCGGGCAAGTTTGTTGCCTTTAGGACAGAGTTGGAGATCATTAGTGAACATTAATTATTACGCAGTACCATGAACAAAAAAGGGAAAAAGACCTTTCGTTCCAAGAAGGAAAAGCTCGGTGGACCTTGGCAGGAGGAAAGTCCGGTAAGGGCAAAAAAACATTTGGGGCAGCATTTCTTGAAGGATGAGGCCGTTGCCCAAAAAATTGGGAAAACGCTGAGGTTGAACGGATATCGCAATGTTCTGGAAATTGGGCCGGGTACCGGAGTGCTCACCAAATATCTATTGGAAAAGGATATCGATTTGGTAGTGATGGATCTGGATGCCGAATCTATTATATACCTTAACCATAGCTTTCCTTTGGAACACTATAATTTAATGCAGCGCAAGGGAGGGTTCAAGGTGTTGGAGGCCGATTTTTTAAAGTATGACCTATGGACCCTGTTCGGGGAGGAACAATTTGCCATTACCGGGAATTTTCCCTATAATATTTCTACCCAGATCGTTTTTAAGATGTTGGAATATAAGGACCGGATCCCGGAATTTACCGGCATGTTCCAAAAGGAGGTGGCCGAAAGGATTTGTGAAAGGGAAGGGAGCAAGGCCTATGGGATCCTTTCCGTTTTGGTACAGGCATTTTACGATGCGGAATATTTATTTACGGTTTCGCCCCACGTTTTTGATCCCCCTCCCAAAGTGCAGTCCGGGGTATTGCGACTTACCAGAAAGGAAAATTTTCATTTGGATGTGGATGAAAGGCTCTTTGGAAAGGTAGTCAAGACAGCATTCAACCAGCGTAGAAAGACCATTCGCAACAGTTTAAAAACGTTCAATCTTTCCGATGTTCTCAAAGAAGATGCTATATTTGGCCTGCGTCCGGAACAATTGGGCGTTACGGACTTTATTTCATTGACACAGAAGATAGCAGATGATACCATTTAAGCTCACCGAAGAATATTTGGCTGAAATAGAAAGGCTGATAGACGACCGGCAGGACGGACAATTGTCCGTGCTATTGGCCGAGGTGCATTATGCGGATGTGGCGGAGATCATCAACGAATTGGACGAGGACCATGCCACCTATCTGATTAAACTTCTGGACAGCGAGAAGACATCGGAAACCCTTACGGAGCTGGATGTAGATGTTAGGGAGGCCATTCTTGCCAATCTTTCCGCCAAGGAAATTGCCGGGGAATTGGACGAGCTGGATACCGATGATGCCGCGGATATCATAGGGGAACTGCCCAAAGAAATGGTACAGGAGGTCATTTCCGAACTAGAAGATAGGGAACATGCCAAGCATATTGTGGACCTGTTGCGCTATGATGAAAATTCGGCCGGGGGACTTATGGCCAAGGAGCTGGTAAAGGTCAATGAAAACTGGAACGTACTTACCTGTGTAAAGGAAATGAGGGCGCAGGCAGAAAACGTAACCAGGGTACATTCCATTTATGTGGTGGATGATGAAGGGAAACTTAAGGGGCGACTTTCCTTAAAGGATTTGCTGACTACCTCCACCAAGACCCATATCAGTGAAGTATATATCCCCAAGGTAGACGCCGTTAACGTTAATGAAAAACCGGAGGAAGTGGCCAAAATCATGTCCAAATACGATTTGGAGGCCATTCCCGTAGTAGATGAAATAGGAAGGCTTGTAGGCCGTATAACCATAGACGATATTGTAGATGTTATTCGTGAAGAGGCGGAAAAGGATTATCAATTGGCGGCCGGGATCTCCCAGGATGTGGAGGCAGATGATAGTATATGGGACCTGACCCGTGCAAGATTGCCCTGGTTGTTTTTGGGCCTTTTGGGAGGTGTAGGGGCGGCGGCCATCATGGGCGGCTTCGAGACTTTGATGAGCGATTATGGCGTACTCTTCTTCTTCACTCCGTTAATAGCGGCAATGGCCGGGAACGTTGGGGTGCAATCCAGTGCCATAATGGTACAGGGGTTGGCCAATGACGATCTAAAAGGGAGTATTAGTGGCAGGCTTGTAAAGGAAATGCTGCTGGCCCTGCTCAATGGAACCGTTTTGGCATCCATACTGTTATTTTTCACCTGGCTTTGGAAAGGCAGTTTTCTTACCTCCCTGGCCATTTCCATCTCCCTGATCACCGTAACCGTGGTGGCAGGGATCATAGGGACCTTTATACCGCTGTTTCTTCATAAAAGGGGCATAGACCCCGCCATAGCTACGGGACCTTTTATAACTACCAGCAACGACATATTCGGTATTTTGATCTATTTTTCCATTGCCAAGGTTATTTTGGGTATTTAGTATTGACAGGGCACTGGGGGCACTCCGCCTTTTTCGGCGGCGGGCTTTCCGCGCTACACGGTAGCCAGCTGCAATCCCTAGTGCAAATGGGTCCCGAATTTTATATTCAAACCTGAAAATAGTCCGGTTTCCTGTTTCCAATAGTCCAGAGGTCTCGTATCTTTGCAGATTAATATTTAGTTTATGAAAGTACTCCATTTAGATGTAAACCATCCACTGATCATTGAGCAATTCAATGCCCTGGGGTTTCAAAACGATGAAGATTATTCCTCCTCCAAGGAGGAAATTGAAAAGAAAATAGCGGATTATGATGGTGTCATCATTAGAAGCAGGTTTACTTTGGATAAGGCCTTTTTGGATAAGGCCGTCAACCTTAAGTTTATTGGGCGCTTGGGTGCCGGTCTGGAAAATATAGATACCGATCACGCCAAGCAACTGGGAATCTTTTTGGCCGCTGCTCCTGAGGGAAACCGGAATGCGGTAGGGGAGCACGCCCTGGGAATGCTTTTGTCCCTTTTCAATAAATTGAACAAGGCGGACAAAGAGGTGAGAAATGGAAAATGGGACCGGGAAGGAAATCGCGGTATAGAGTTGGATGGCAAAACAGTGGGTATCATCGGTTATGGAAATATGGGCAAGGCCTTTGCCAAAAAGTTAAAAGGCTTTGATGTGGAAGTAATATGTTATGATATTGTTGGCGGCGTAGGGGATGGGAATGCCAGACAGGTAGGGATAATGGAATTTAAACAAAGGGCCGAAGTAATCAGTCTCCACGTGCCCCAGACTCCTGCTACCATAAATATGATCAATACCGATTTCTTAAAGGATTTCAAGAACCCCCTTTGGCTCATCAATACCGCAAGGGGGAAATGTGTGGTTACGGAAGACCTTGTTTCCGCTATAAAGGAAGGCAAAGTGTTGGGAGCCGGTCTGGACGTTCTTGAATACGAGAAAAAATCTTTTGAAGACATGTTTGGCGGTTCGGAACTGCCGGAGGCCTTTACCTATTTGATCAATGCCGATAATGTATTGCTTACTCCGCACGTGGCGGGATGGACAGTGGAGAGTAAAGTTAAATTGGCTCAGAAGGTAGTGGATAAGATCAGGGAAAAATTTTGTTAGTTTTCCAATGACTTTAAGACTATTTGGGTCTTTTGGCCCTGATAGTTTGCCCTCAATTTATAGAATTGTCGTAAATTCTAAATTTTAAAATACGATTATCATGAAAAATAGGGTAACTGGATTGGGCGGTTTTTTCTTTAAAACCAAAGACCCCAATGCCATTAAACAATGGTACAATAAACACCTAGGGCTTAATACCGATCAATATGGCTGTACATTTTGGTGGAAGGATAAGGAAGGGCAGGACTGCTCTACCCAATGGAGCCCCATGAAGGACGATACCAATTACTTTAAACCTGGCAATTCCTCTTTTATGATGAATTTCCGGGTAGAGAATTTGGAAGAACTGCTCTTAATTTTAAGGCAAGAAGGGGTTACCGTTGTAGGTGAAATCGAAGAGTACGATTACGGTAAATTCGGCTGGATTTTGGATCCTGATGGCAATAAGTTGGAATTGTGGGAACCTAATGATAAAGCGTTTCTTTGATTAGAAAATAATTATTACATTTAGTACCGTTATTAATCAACTAAAATACAACCATGTCAGAAGAAAATAAAGATTTGGGCGATAAAGCAGAAGAAGCTGCAAAAGCCGCAAAGGAATCGGCCAAGGAGTTTGCCCAGGAAGCAAAGGAATCTGCAAAGGAATTCGCGGAAGATACCAAAGAGGCTGCTAAGGATTTTGGACAGGAGGCCAAGAAAACCGCCAACGAGTTTAAGGAAGGTTTGGCAAGCGCAGGAGGCGATAACAAGAAAATTCTGGTTGGGGTCCTCGCCATACTTTTTGGCCAATTGGGAGTGCATAAGTTTATATTGGGCTATCAAAAGGAAGGGATAATCCTGTTGGTGGCAACCATAATAGGGTACGTAACCATGTGTTTTATAATTGGCAGTTTTATTGTCATGGCCACAGCAATTATTGGTCTTATAGAAGGGATTATATATCTGACCAAGAGCGATGAGGATTTTTATAATACCTATCAGGTAGGAAAGAAACCCTGGTTCTAAAAATACTATAAAGTCGGACTATATGGGTCCGACTTTCTTTTTGTCCCTATCAATCGTAATATTACGATTTATTGGAAAGATAATTCAAAGGTTTCCTTCGTCCTGTTGCCCCTCGGCCAATTTTCGTTCCAACTCGGCCTGGAATTCTTCCATAACGGGTTTTACGGTGCTTTCGGGAAGGTCGGCTATCTTAATGTACATAAGGCCGTCTACAGAGTTATTGAACAAGGGGTCTACATTAAAGGCCACCACCTTGGCATTTTGTTTAATGTATTTTTTGATCAGTACGGGGAGTCTTAGACTTCCCGGTTCCACCTCTTCTATCAGCTTGTCAAATTTGTTGAGATCCGCCTCGGTCTCATCAAATATAAAGTCCTTGTCCGCATCGTTGAGCTTTACCTTAAATTCTTTTTTGGGCCTAATGTATTGCGCTACATACGGATCCCAATAATTACTTTTCATAAATTCTATCATCAACGACTTGGAAAAGTTGGAAAACTGATTGCTGATGCTTACCCCGCCAATTAAGAATTTGTGTTCGGGGAATCGCAAGGTGGTATGTACAATGCCCTTCCATAAAAGAAAAAGTGGCATTGGTTTTTGTTGGTATTCCTTAATAATATAGGCCCTGCCCATTTCTATGGATTTGGACATCATACCGTAGAGCTCCGGTTCAAACCTAAAAAGGTCCTGTAGGTAAAACCCGTCTATCCCGTATTCTTCAAATATTTCGGACCCCATGCCCATTCGGTATGCTCCTACGATTACTTTATCCTCATCGTCCCATAGGAAGAGGTGTCGGTAATATATATCAAACTTATCCAGATCAATAGCATTGTTGGTGCCTTCCCCTATGGCCCTAAAGGTAACTTCGCGCTGTCTGCCTATTTCCTTTAGAATAAAGGGCATGTCCGCGGCCTTTGCCAAAAAGACCTCATAATTTTTGCTTTGCAACAGCCTGCAGTCTTTTTCCCTTAGGCGTTCAATTTCTTCCTGTATAACCTCTTTGCGTATGGCTGCGGCTATTTTTCTTGGGGATTTGGGGATTTTTAGGCTGGTCGGAATCTGGTCCAACAGTCTTTCCTTCTCATAGGCATTGGACAGCATATAGGTCTTGCGCCTTAAAAGGTCGGCAAATTCCGTTAAGTTTTCCTGTTCGTTCTGTGTTTGCACGGAAATAGGTTGCCCAATACGTACCTTGATGATCCTGTTCTTTTGCGTGGTTACTTCGGAGGGAAGTTTGGCCGTGCGGAATACATCACTTATTTTGGATAGACGATAGAACAACCTACTGTTCTTGGCATGGAAATAAATGGGGACCACAGGTACCTCTGCCCGTCGTATCAGCTTTAGGGCAGCTTCCTCCCAAGGTCTGTCCACAATTAATTTTCCATCCTTGTAGGTAGAAACTTCCCCAGCAGGAAAAATGCCCAAGGGACGGCCTTCCTGCAAATGTTTCATAGCACTCTTAAACCCGGAAATACTGCTCTTGGCGTCCTTATGGGTTTCAAAAGGATTCACCGGCAGTATATAGGGGGATATGGGTGCTATCCTGTTCAACAGAAAATTGGCAATTATCTTAAAATCGGGTCTATGGCTTAATAGTAATTTTAATAGTAGTACACCGTCTATCCCGCCAAGCGGGTGATTGGAAATGGTGATGTAGCTACCTTGTTTGGGCAAACGTTTAAAATCTTCCTCCGGAATCTCGAATTTTATTTCATAATGGGCCAAAATGGCATTTAAAAAATCCGGCCCATCCAAATGCTTGTGCTCGTTGTAGAATTGGTTGATGCTGGAAATTTTGGTTATTTTCATAAGCACCCATCCAATAAACGTTCCCAGAAAGCCGTATTTATCCAGATTGATAGCCTTCGCTACTTCCTTTGCGGTTACTAACCCCATACCTTAATGTAATTTGGTAACCGCTAAGATAGGAAAATCGCTAGAGCTATCCAGTATTTATGCTTTTCAATAAACCATCCTCTGGCCCTATTATATTATTAAGCCCTATTTTACTACCAATTGGACTGTTTCCTTACCACGTTGTTCGAGTAGGATTTCTTTTCCGTTTTGCAGGCTTGTCAAAGCTTCCGTATCAAAATGCCTAATGGTATATAGGGAAACTCCCTCATGGTGCACAACCTTGAACCTACTTTTTAATAAGTTTAAAAGCGCTTCCAATTTGCCAAATTTATTATCGACACATACAGAGAAACTAATGGCGGAATTTTGGATGAGATCTACCTTCATCTGATGATCGTGCAATAACTTAAATAGTTCGCTGATACTGTCTTCTACAATAAACGAAAAATCCAGGGAGGAAAGTTTCATGAGCACCAGGTTCTTTTTTACAATAAAACAGGGTACCTTAGGTTCTATTCCAATGCCCTTGCCCACTGTAGTACCCTTGTCCTTAGGGTTTATGAAGGATTTAACATGTAGGGGTATTTCCTTTCTTTGTAAAGGTTGCAAGGTTTTGGGGTGAATTACGGAAGCCCCGTAAAATGCGAGTTCAATAGCTTCCCGATAGGAGATTTTGTTCAATAATTCGGTTTTTTCAAAGTATCTGGGATCTGCGTTCAAAACCCCGGGAACATCCTTCCATATGGTCACTTCTTCGGCATTTAGGCAATAAGCTAAAATGGCCGCGGTGTAATCGGAACCCTCCCTGCCCAAAGTAGTGGTAAAGTTGTTGTCGTCACTGCCCAAAAAACCTTGGGTAATATTTAGCTTGTGCCTGTCCACTTTTTCAGTAACGTTTTTCTGTGTCCTTTCCCAATTTATAATGGCATCGCGATAGTCATCGTTGGTCTTTATCAAGGTGCGTACGTCCAACCACTGGTTTGCTATTCCAATTTCATTAAAATAGGCGCTGAGAATGGTGGTGGATACCAATTCCCCATATCCTACCACCTGATCATATACAAACCCATATTTAGGGGATTTGTTCCAAACCAAAAAGCCCTGCACTTCATCAAAAAGTGTCTTTACCTGCTCAAAGACCGGATGCTCGTCATTGGGAAACAAATCGCGCAGAATCTGGTCATGATATTGAACAACTTCGTGTACGGTAGACGATAATAACGACTTATCCTTAAAATAGGCATTTACCACATCTTCCATGGCATTGGTCGTTTTTCCCATAGCGGATACTACCAGGAGGGTATTTTCATGACCAACTTCCCTTAAAACCTTAACCACATTTTTTACACTGCTTGCATCTTTCACCGATGCTCCTCCAAATTTAAAAACCCTCATAACTTATTTAAAAATGTTTTAATTCCTTTTTCGTCCAAATGAACAACGTTCCAATCCCGTAAAACTTTGGCACCCTTACTTTCATAAAACGAAATGGCGGGATCGTTCCATTCCAGTACCTCCCAGCTAATACGTTTAACCCCGAGTTGATATCCGTGTTCCACTACTTTTGTCAACAAGGCCGCACCCAGACCACTGCCCCTCATGGTCTCTGTTACTATCAGATCTTCCAAGTGTATAATAGGTCCCTTCCAAGTAGAGTACCTATTGTACAAGAGTGCTAGTCCAACCACATTCCCATTGGTCTCGGCTACATAACAATGGAATAATTTACCGGCACCAAAACCATCCCTTATTAAATCCGCTACCGTAACCTCCACCGCATTTTCCTCCTTTTCGAAAATGGCCAGCTCTTTGATCAATTGATGTACCTGGGCCATGTCCTTGGCTTCGGCATCCCGAATACTGTACTCCATAATTGTTACAAATAAAACACAAAGTTATAAATTTAAAAAGTCAATATTTTACGAAAACGTTGTAGTTTCACAAATTAACCGATATTTGTGCTCAAATAAACAAAGCTTTTGCAATGAATAGAAAAAATACCACCCTAGGGGAATTCATCATTGAGAACCAAGCGTCCTTCCCATATTCATCAGGGGAACTTTCCAAACTTATCAATGCCATTAGATTGGCGGCAAAAGTAGTGAACCACGAGGTAAATAAGGCGGGACTGGTAGATATTATCGGGACGGCAGGGGATACCAATATCCAAGGGGAGGATCAGCAAAAACTGGATGTTTTGGCCAACCAAAAATTTATCCAGACCTTGATAAATAGGGAAATAGTCTGTGGGATCGCCTCTGAGGAAGAAGATGATTTTATTAGCATTAATAGTAGTGATAACCGGCACCAAAATAAGTACATTGTGCTGATCGATCCTTTGGACGGGTCTTCCAATATAGATGTGAACGTTTCGGTAGGGACTATTTTCTCTATCTATAGAAGGGTGACCCCTATTGGCACCCCTGTTGCCCTGGAGGATTTTTTACAGCCGGGTAGGGCACAAATTGCGGCCGGTTATATTGTATACGGAACTTCCACTATGTTGGTCTATACCACTGGCAATGGGGTAAACGGATTTACCTTAAATCCGGCCCTGGGTACATTTTACCTGTCCCATCCCAATATGGAGTTTCCGGAAACGGGAAAAATTTATTCGGTAAACGAAGGTAATTATGTGCATTTTCCACAAGGTGTAAAGGATTATCTTAAATATTGCCAAAAGGAGGAAGGGGATAGGCCCTATACCTCAAGATACATAGGTTCCCTGGTTTCTGATTTCCATAGAAATATGATAAAGGGCGGGATTTATTTATATCCCAAAAGCAGTATTGCGGCCGAAGGTAAATTGCGGTTGCTCTATGAATGCAATCCTATGGCATTTATTGCCGAACAGGCCAAGGGTAAGGCCAGTAATGGGTTTGGTCCCATTATGGATATTAAACCTACCGAACTGCACCAAAGGGTGCCCTTCTATTGTGGAAGCAAAAAAATGGTAGAAAAGGCCGAGGAATTTATGCAGATCTCAAAATAGAAAAAGGAGCGAAAAGCTCCTTTTCTATGTTATATCAACACTAGTGTTTCAAAAGGTACAAATAATCCTCAAAATCTATTTTTCCGGAAAAAATATCTATGGATCTTTTAATGATCAGATTGGCACTTTCGGACCTATACCCCAAGCCAATGGCATATTTGGTTATAAGGACCCGTTCTTCCTCATCAATAACATGGTCAACGAAAATAATCCTGAACAGATCGAATAATCTTTCCAAACGTTCCTCCGAACTTACAGGGGGATTAATAGGATATTTGATCTCGGATTTCATTACTTCCTGGTATTCGGCATCGGTAATGTCCAGTTTATTGGCGAAACGGTCCAATAATTTTTTTTCTTCCGTGTTTATTGCCCCATCAACTGCGGCCAAGGTAGCAATGGATGCGAAATGTGCTAAATTTCTTCTGTGCGTTCCACTGCTATATAAATCTACATAAGACATATTCATGATATTTATTTGGAACAAAGATAAATTTTTAGAAAGGGTTATTTATAAATTTCTTTAATTTTTTCATTTGGGTTATATTCCCCAAATTGGCGGCCATTGGGCCAAGAATGAATATTAAAGGACGGGTTAGAAAGGGTAGTTGGCCCATAAAAAATGATTGATATTGTTTAATGTACAGGTTTTGGTAAATAATTGGAAGAATTTCGTTAATGGTCTTTAGTCCGGGAAATTCTTTTAATACCCCCAGGATATTACAATAAATAAAAAGAGGGGTTTTTTTATTTATTGTAATATCTTTGGTTTTGTCAACCACAAACTATGAACTCATTTAAACTTTTCTGATTGAAGCGAAAAAGAGCAATTTTTTAGTCAATTGGGAAAAGTTTAAGGAGCTATATATTAATTAAGCTACAGAGCACCCCTAGTATGTCCTTTAAGATCCCAAAGAAAGAAATAATATACCCGCTTTCTGTTTTTGCCATATTAATGATTGTGGCAGTTGTCCTTTGGAAGAATTCTTTGGACTCCAATAGGGAACTGCTCAAAAAAGACATTGAGGCAAATGGTCTTATCCAGTCCCAGGGATTTTTGTCTTCCGGTCAAAAAAGTATAATAGTCCTTGAGAATTTGATGGAGAGGCTGGAGATGACCAATGGCGATTATTTTGAGTACTGGGAAGAGGACGCCAGACTCATTCTAAAAGAAGATCAATCTTTTAAGTTCGTTGAATGGATCGATAGTTCATTGGTTATCAGGAGGATTGTTCCGTTTAAAGGGAATGAGGCCGTGGTTGGTATGGATCTGTTGGACCATCCCCGACGTGATGAATGGTTGCGGCATGTACGTGATTCCTCGACCAACTTAACTTCCTGGATTCCTATGAGACAGGGAGGCCATTCCATATTGATCGATGTTCCTGTTTTTTTCGGAGGTACATTTCAGGGAACCATAACAGCTGGAATGGACTTTACGGTTACTTTTGATAAGCTGTCGGCCGGAATGGATAATTATGCCATCGAAATAAAGGATGATAAAGGGACCACTTTTTATAAACGCAATGACCCCTCGCCCGGCGACTTTAGCGATGATTTGGTCTATGTTAGGTCTTATGAGGTGGACCAGGATGATAAACAGGTATGGACCTTTTATTTAATGCCCCGTAATAAAAACGTATTGGCCGAAAGAAATAGGTCCTCTTCCAGTATTTTAATTTTTGGGATACTTATATCTTTGTTAATGAGTTTGTTGACCTATTTTTATCAATCTTCCAGAAATGAAAATATACGTTTTAGGGAATTGAATATCAAGCTTCGGGTAGCCAATAGAAGTTTGAGGGAAGAACGGACCAAGGCGGAAAAGGCCTCCAAGGCAAAAACCGAGTTTGTCTCCAATATGAGCCATGAAATCAGGACGCCTTTAAATGCTATTATGGGCTTTATTGAGGTGCTGAAGGAATCCAAAATGGATAGTTCCCAACATGAATATCTTTCCCTGATGGATGTCTCTTCCAAAAAACTGCTGTTATTGGTAAACGATATTCTGGAAATAGATAAAATAGAATCCGGCCAAATAAGCTTTAAAAAGGATATTTTTTCCCCATCGGAAGAGTTGCGGAATATCATTAGTATTTATAGGCCCAGTATTGAGGCCAAAGGGCTTTATGTTAATTTGGATGTGGTATCGAATTCCAAATCGCATGTTATTGCGGACATTGGTAAGTTTGGCCAGATCCTTACCAATCTTCTAAGGAATGCCCTTAAGTTTACGGAAAAGGGTGGAATAGATATTACCTATGAAGAGACCATACTCAAAAATGACCTAAATATAAGTATCGGCATTCGGGATACCGGTATCGGAATTCCTAAAAACAAACTGAAAACCATTTTTGATAGGTTTACACAAATAGATTCCGGTCTTACCAAAAGACATGAAGGCAGTGGTCTTGGCCTGTACATTACCTATTTGCTCATAGAACTGCTGGAGGGGCATATTGAGGTAGACAGCATGGAAAATGTAGGAACGGAATTTAAGATTTCGTTCAAGTTTCCAATTACCGAGAAACAGCCGAAAACCAATACGCCCATTTCCAAAAGTATTGATTTGACCGGATTTAAGGTATTGATCGTAGACGACAATAAGGTAAATGTAATGGTGCTTAAAAAGACCTTGGATGCCTTTGGGATAAAGACCTATTGGGTGGGTAATGGAAAAGAGGCCGTAACGGCGGTGGCCGAAAACCAATACGATCTGGTCTTTATGGACATCCATATGCCGGAAATGGATGGTTTTGAAGCTACCCTGGAAATTAGGAAAACCCAAAAGGACCTCGTTATAATTGGTTTCTCGGCCGATGTCACCAAGGAAACCATCCAAGGAGCCATGGAGGTTGGGATGAACGATTATTTTACAAAGCCGATTACATTTGATAAACTTAGGCAGAATTTATCCAAATACCTTGTACGGACAGAGCACGGTTAGCCAATTTCTTTAGTTGTTCTTGAACTTTAGCCGTTTTCCCTTCCTTGCTCCCTATATGCCCTTTTCTTAGAGGATCCTGACCCTTAATCTTTATAATTCCCCGACCCCGATAGCTATCGGGGTGCCTCGGGCCTGCCTGCGGGGCAGGGTTTCCGATCATACCTCCCCTTGGGGGAGCCTGCCTCGGGCTGGCGAGGCAGGGTCGGAATTGCTTTTTCGCAATTCCGGGTGGGGCAAAGTACAAAATTTTGGTTTTTGGCCCTAAGGCCAAAATGATACCCTTGGCTATCGGTACGGCGAAATACCTCTACGGCTCTGTCTCGAGGATAGTCGGTTTCAAGAAATTTTTTATTTGGACTTTCGGGGATGTACAAAAACAGTCTGTTAACAATCATATAACCTAATTTTAAAGCTGTATTTGGTTTGTTATCGGCCCGAAATGTCAATCTTTGAATTTATATTGATTTTCTGTATATGAAAATTATTTCCAATTCAATGACCTTCATGGTCTTATTCTTACACCTGGAATCCAGGCCCCTTTGCCCTCTTTTCAAGTTTCAGCCAATAAACCCGCCAAATATAACTTCATGAAAAAAAGAACCGTGGAACTGGTGGTCTTATCCGATGTGCATTTGGGGACCTACGGATGCCATGCCAAGGAATTGGGCAAATATCTAAAGTCGATAAAACCTAAGGAGGTGGTCCTGAATGGTGATATTATCGATATATGGCAATTTAGCAAACGCTATTGGCCAAAATCCCATATGAAGGTGGTAAAGATCATTATGCAATGGGTAGCGGAAGGAGTCCCCGTACACTATGTGGCGGGCAACCATGATGAAATGTTAAGGAAATTTCTCGGATTTAAATTGGGGTCCTTTAGTATTGCCAACAAAGTGGTCCTGGAGATAAATGGCAGCAAGGCCTGGATGTTTCATGGGGATGTTTTTGATGTTACCATGCAACATTCCAAATGGATAGCAAGGCTGGGCGCTACAGGGTATGATATGTTGATTTTGTTGAACAGTGTCATAAATTATTGCAGTAAAAAAATAGGGAGGGGACCGGTTTCCATGTCCAAAAAAATAAAAAACAGTGTTAAATCGGCCGTTAAATTTATCAATGACTTTGAACGGATTGCGGCCGATATCGCTATAGAAAATGAATATGATTATGTGGTATGTGGTCATATCCATCAACCGGAGATGAGGGAAATAACGACCTCCAAAGGCTCGGTCATGTATCTTAATTCCGGGGATTGGATAGAGAATTTAACCAGTTTGGAATATAATGATGGAGCGTGGAAATTATACCACTATATGGACGATGTTACGGTTATAAATGAGGATGAAAATATTATGGAGCCTACGGAAATCTTGGACAAGAACCAACTTTTTCAAAATTTGGTGAGGGAGTTTCAATTTTTGTCCTCCGCCGGGAACAAATGATCGTCCTATCCATTTGATCCCTTAAAACAATAATGATATGAAAGTATTATATGCCATCCAGGGAACCGGTAATGGACATTTGAGCAGGGCGCGCGATGTTATTCCGGCACTACAGAAAAAGGGTTTGGAATTGGATATACTGGTAAGTGGGATCCAGGCAGATATTCAAATTCCGCATCCGGTCAAATATCGGCTTCAAGGACTTAGTTTTATTTTTGGGAAACAGGGAAATGTTAATTTGTGGAGGACCTATCTCAAGTCCAATGCCGCCAGATTGCAACGGGAGATAAAGAGTATACCCATAGGGGATTATGATCTGGTCATAAACGATTTTGAACCCGTTTCCGCCTGGGCGTGTAAGCTAAAAAATAAGCCTTCCGTAAGTTTTAGCCATCAGGCGGCAGTGCTTTCCCCCAAATCCCCCAAACCGGACAAAAATGACCTGATGGGAAAGTTCATTCTAAAGAATTATGCACCCACCACCCAACAGTTCGGGCTTCATTTTAGGGCTTATGGGGATAAGATCTATACCCCTATCATAAGACAGGATATCAGAACGGCGGAGGCCAGGGAGGGGAATCATTATACGGTGTACCTACCGTCTTATAGTGACGGTAGGATATTGAAAATCCTTTCAGAAGTTCCCCATATAAAGTGGGAGGTTTTTTCCAAGCATAATAAGGTGGAATTTTACGGCAGGAATATTAGTATTAGGCCAATAACCAATGAGGCATTTGTAAACAGTTTGGTCACTTCCAAGGGCATATTGTGCGGCGCAGGTTTTGAGACACCTGCAGAGGCATTGTACCTGGGCAAAAAGCTAATGGTAATCCCTATGAAGGGGCAATATGAACAGCAGTGCAATTCCGCTGCATTGGAGGAACTGGGGGTTCCGACAATCAAATCGTTAAAGAACAAGCATTTGGACACACTAAGACAGTGGGTAGATAGTGATGCCAAAATAGAGGTAAACTATCCGGATATAACGGAACAGATTATTGGCCAGTTGCTCCAAGAGGTCGTTCTGGGCTAAGCATCTTAATTATTATGTCTAAAAATTCAGGTTATTTTAATCTACGGGCAAATGACTATGGTAAAGATT
>CBFGWQ010000035.1:0-25138 GCA_965652575.1 uncultured Arenibacter sp.
TTTTTTCTCACAGAACATAGAAGGAAAATTGTGCCAATTTGAACATTTAGATATTATTATACTTAATATACTGATAATAAGTATATTAAATACATTTAGCTGCCATAAAGAATTGTATAAAAATGTATAGCGCCCCAAAAAGTGTATACTAATTATACACTTTTTGGACACACTAACTGATTTGTTTTAAATGGAAAATACGCGTAAACCAAGGCTATAACCGGTCCAGAATGTTGCCCAAAACCTATTTTACCTGATGCGCAGGTTTAAGTAGATCGTTCACCGTTTTTACAGGGTTGAAGGTTACCAAGGGAACCTCTACGAAAATGGTATTCCAAAAGGCCATGGTACCGTTCCATAGACCCGGCAGTTCCAAAGCCTTTAGGTCCTTGCCCTCCTTGGTTTTTTGTGTGATAAATCCTTGTTTGGCATCTACAAAATTGAGTAAATTAAATTTCTCCCCCTTATAATTCCGAACCCCACAGACCAGATCTACAGGGTTAAAATGGGTAGCGCCCTTTAGGATATCGATCTGCATGGGGTTACCCATATCCACTTGTGCGGATTCAATAATTTGGAGTGAAATATGATCATGGGCATCCCTTATCCAAAATGGACCTCCCCCAGGTTCTCCTTCATTCTTCACCATACCACAAATTCGAATAGGACGGTTTATCTTGTCCTTCAATACTTCTATTTGCTGCCCAATACTAAACCCTCCAAATTTATCCGAGAATCGGACATTCAACTCCCTTTCCAAAAACAATTTAATGTTCTCCAATATTTCGGAAGTTAAATTATCCCCATCCAATATCCTGGCATATTCAAAAGCCTTGCCTTGTAATTCCAAAAGCAATCCGGCCAATATCTTTTTGCTTCTGGCAACATCGTCGGAAAATCTTGGGACCACTACATTATCGATATTCTTTATAAAAATAATATCGGCATCCTGTTCGTTCAGGTTCTCTACCAAAGACCCATGACCAGCTGGTCTGAACAAGAGGGATCCATCCGGATTTCTGAAAGGCTTATTGTCCAAAGTTACAGCAATAGTATCCGTGGAAGGTTTCTGGAAGGAATAGTTTACCGTAAAGGAAGTTTTGGTCTGCTTTGCCACACGCTCTCCGGCCTTCTTAAATTCCTTGTTGAACATTTCGCCATGCTGCTCGGAAATGGTAAAATGTAGATTTGCCCCATTGTTCACCTGAGCGTAGGCAACAGCCTCTTTTAAATGCTCCTCAAAAGGCGTGGCACTATACTCGCCATAATCGTGAAAGGGCAAAAGACCTTTTGGGTAAAATCCGAAATCCAGACCTTCCGGCAATAGCATCTCCTTAACAAAAAGGTATTTTCCCTCATCCCTGGAGCTTGTTTTACCGGTAATCCTATTTTGAATAAGATCATAAAAGGCAAAATTTTGGTATCCATCAAAGAAGGCCTTAACATCCTTATCCCTGGTCCTGTCCAAATAGGCCTCGAATGTTTCCGCTTTGGGATCATAGGTATCCAAAAAATTGAACATCGCCTTGAACATTCGGGATGCGGCACCGGAGGCCGGTACAAATTTTAGAAGTGAAACCTTCTCTTTTGCATCCTCAAAATTTTTGATGAATTTTTGCTCCTCCGCTTCGGAAAATTTGGAAATCCCATCGGATACCACCGCGGCCTTTTCCAATCTCACAAAAGGAATGCCCTCCTTAAATGTCTCGATCTGACCAAGAACTTTTTCCTTGGATATGCCCTTCTTTTCCAATTGTTTTTTGTCTGCTTCCGTTAATTCCATTCTTTTCCCAGTAGTTTGTTAATGTAGTTCCTGGCAGTTGCCAGCCTTGTTTTTTTATCTCCCTTTAAGATAATAAAATTCCTGTTATATTTTTCCAAAGTATCCTTGAAATAAAGAAACATTCGTTCACGGTCATTTGGTTTATCCCTTAAATCGTCCTTTACCCACGGAATGTCTATATAGGTAAGAAAATAGAGATCATAACTATTTTGCAATGCACAAGTCTCCAAGACCGGATCACAATATCCCAAATAGTAGGCTTCGGAATATACTTTGGTCTCTAAAAGATCGGTATCGCATATTAAAACTTGATTGGCCTTTTTGGTCAGTGCATTTTCCAATTTGATCTGCCCCTCGGCTATGGGCAATAAGTCTTTTGGTTCACAGGTTTTCCCTTCTTTGTCCCATTTGTCCTGAAGATATTCACGTGCATATTCCGGTACCCAAACAGTGTTGTAATACTTGGCCAAATCCTGGGACAAGGTTGTTTTACCTGTAGATTCAGGACCAAATAAAACTACTTTTACTATACTTGAGGGCTCTTGTCTAAACTTTTCTTCCATGCAAAGTATCCAAAAATGGCAATAATGGTGAACAATAAATATTGTAGGGATGTAAATATAAGTCCTTTATAAAAATATAATGGAACCGATATTACATCGCCGATAATCCAATATACCCAATTTTCAAGTTTCTTCTTGGCCATGAGCCACATTCCCACAAAGAATACGGCCGTAGTAAAAGTGTCTATGTAAGCGGTCCAATTATCCAACGTATCGAATACTACATATACCAAAACAACAAATAAAATAGTGGCCACAAATAAAACGACCGTCCATATTTTCTCTTTAAAAGTCGTTGTTGTTATCGGAATAAAATGGGTCCCATCTACCTTTCTTGTCCAAACATGCCATCCGTAGGCGTTCATAGCAAAGTAGTAGGCATTGATCAGCATATCCCCCAATAATCCAAAAACATAAAGAATATATACGAATAGGCCAGTACTAATGATTCCTGTAGGGAAAACCAGGATATTTTCCCGCATGGAGTACCAAACACTTAAAAACCCAAAAAACACCCCTACCATTTCCAAAATTATCAAATGGGAAGGGGTATCTTGGTATTGGGCAAAAATCCAATCAAATATGGGGCTCATAATTACTCCTCGCTAACTTTATTATTCCTACCGATAACAAACCGCTTTCCATGAACATTAACTTGAACATTAAAAAGAAATATACCTCCATTTTCGGCAGCTGCATAATCAGGTTATATTATAAGATAATTTTGTAAGGGAATGTTCCTTCAAGATGTCTCAAAAATAAGTCTTCCTGTTAAAGTTTAAGGATTTATCACCAAAAATACTTCCCAATATCCAAAGTCAGGACGTTAATTACCTATCAAACCGGTTAACCTAAAACAAGACAAATGAACTATGATATTTGCTTGTTGAGTTTTGCAAGCGGTGTATAGGTGCAGCCCATTAATTTTTAATGGCATAGACACAGGTATAGCCATCGAACTCCAAAAATTGAATATCATAATGGGAGGTTTTTCCCTTATAAAGAATGGTGCCCGTAGTCTCGGAGTCGGATAAAGAAAAATCCGTAATATCTATATGGTGCAAAAAACTAAGACCGTGCTGGGCATAAATTTTATACAACGATTCCTTGGCACCCCAAACAACCGTAAGTTTTCTTATCAAAGCATCTGCATTGGCAACCGTTTTATATTCCTCCAAGGGAGTATACTTATTGGCTATCCTAAGAATCTTCTCGCGTTGCATTTCAATATCTATCCCTACCTCTTTGGTGTCCGAAATAATAATTCCAGTAAATTCATGGGAATGCGTAATGGAGATGAACTTGCCATCGGTCAAATGTGGTTTGCCCGCCTCATCGTAAAACAGATCGTGATCCACATAGCCCTCTACCGCCATTAAATGTCTAATGCTCAAAAAACCCCTTCTGTGCAATTCCGACCTCATTCCCTGCATCCGTTTCTGGCAGTGGGGTGTAAGCACAACCCCTTCGGAAAGTTGGGATTCCGATTCTTCAACTTTCCAAATCAGGACCTTGGCATTGTCCCCGACTGTTATTGTTTTATAAAGAGGCATTGGATTATTTAAGTTATTACTACCTTTGCAAATGCAAAAAATAATAAAATTGTTCCAATACTAAAATAAAAATAAAAAAGGAGAAGAAATAGGTTAATCGAAGATATTCTTCATTTATGTTATTTTTGATCCATTCCTCCAATTGATTTGCATGTGCATAAGAATAGGAACAGCTAACTATAACAAGAAAAGTTTATGAGTACTAAAACCATTCCTTACGTACCCTATAAGGTAAAAGATATTGGCCTGGCCAAATGGGGAAGAAAAGAAATTGAACTTGCGGAAGCCGAAATGCCCGGTCTAATGTCCTTAAGGGAGGAGTATGGAAAAGAACAGCCCCTTAAAGGTGCCCGTATTGCCGGGTGTCTGCATATGACCATACAAACAGCGGTACTCATTGAAACTTTGGTTGCCCTTGGCGCAGAGGTAACCTGGAGCTCCTGTAATATTTTCTCTACCCAAGATCAGGCCGCTGCGGCCATTGCTGCGGCCGGGATACCCGTATATGCGTGGAAGGGCATGAGCGAGGAAGAATTTAATTGGGCCATTGAACAGACCTTATTTTTTGGGGAGGATCGGCAGCCCTTGAACATGATATTGGATGACGGGGGCGACCTCACCAATATGGTATTGGACCAATACCCTGAATTGGCTTCGGGCATCAAAGGCCTTTCCGAAGAGACTACCACCGGTGTCCATAGACTATACGAAAGGGTAAAAAAAGGAACATTGCCAATGCCTGCCATCAATGTCAACGATTCCGTTACCAAATCCAAATTCGACAACAAATACGGTTGTAGGGAAAGTGCGGTAGATGCCATTAGAAGGGCTACGGATACCATGCTTGCAGGTAAAAGAGTGGTAGTTGCCGGATATGGCGATGTAGGAAAAGGCACCGCGGCCTCTTTCAAAGGAGCAGGTTCTATAGTAACGGTTACGGAAATTGATCCTATATGCGCCCTACAGGCCGCTATGGACGGATTTGAAGTAAAAAAAATGGACACCGTTGTTGGAAATGCCGATATCGTTATCACCACTACCGGAAACAAGGATATTATTCAACCGCAACATTTTAAAACGATGAAGGACAAGGTCATAGTGTGCAATATTGGCCATTTCGACAATGAAATAGACATGGCTTGGCTGAACAAAAATTACGGCCATACCAAGGATGAAATAAAACCGCAAGTGGACAAGTATACCCTTGAAGGAAAGGATATAATTGTTCTGGCAGAAGGTAGATTGGTAAATTTGGGATGCGCTACCGGTCATCCAAGTTTTGTAATGAGCAACTCGTTCACCAACCAGACCTTGGCACAAATGGAACTTTGGAACCATAGTGACAAATACAACAATGAGGTGTATATGCTACCAAAACATTTGGACGAAAAAGTGGCCGCTCTGCACCTGTCCAGATTGGGAGTGGAATTGGAAACCTTAAGACCGGAACAGGCAGCATATATTGGAGTAAGCGTTGAGGGCCCTTTTAAACCCGATTATTACAGGTACTAGATACTTTAACTTTCTTGTTCGGAAAGATTCAAGAGACCTTTTTATACAAGACCAAAATCCTTATCACACGTTAACAGATAAGGATTTTGATTTTTAATTTCCTACATCAACTTAATGAATATACTCTTAACCGGAGCTACCGGAACCTTGGGTTCCAGGGTATTATTTTCACTTTTGGAACTTCGTTTTAACAGCATTGAGACCATTTATCTCCCTGTGCGCAAAAAAACTTCGGTTAGTCCGGAACAACGTATCAAAAATGTAGTGTCGAGCCAGTTCGCAACGGATTTTGTAAAAAAGAACCTTGCCGGGGTATTAAAAAAAATAATCGCTGTAGATGCGGAAGAAATATTAAATCCGGCCACTTTTCTCGGAAACAACACCTTGGACTATTTTATCCATTCGGCCGGATTTGTAAATTTATCCACGGATCCTGCCGCCAAGGATGAAATATTCCACCAAAATTTACAGTTTACCAAAGATATATTCAATACCTACTGCAACCACATTGTAAAATTCGTTTATATAAGTACTGCATTTGCGGCCGGGAATACGGGCGGATTATTGCAGAACGATTATACCAATATTAAGAACGGTAACTATCGCAACCATTACGAAGCCTCCAAACACGCTTCGGAAACCTTCCTGTTAAGGGCGGGCAAGAAAAACAATGTTCCTATTCAAATTTTGCGGCCCAGCGTACTAGGGGGAAATATTAACGAGCGGCCAAATTATTTCATATCCAAATATATGGTCTTCTACCTTTTTGCAAAGTTCTTTCACAATAGCAATTCCAAGGAATCTATTCGAATTACTGCCAAAACGGATGCAGGATTGAATATAATTCCAACGGACTATGCCGCCCAGGTAATTGCCATGGTGATTTCTACGGATATAGAACAATTGAACATTGTTAATTCCAAAGAGACGAACATGAAAAAAGGCATTGCCAAAATTTTGAAGGTCGTGGGGTTCTCCAATTTCAGTTTTACCGAAGATCAGATTAATACCTCAACCGGATTTTCCTCAAAATTGGAAGCGTTTTATTACGAAACCATCGGACTGCATTTACACCCTTATATGACCTCCAAACCCAATGAATGGGACACGGGCCTTTTGGAGAGCATCTTGCCCATCCCCAACTACAACCTAGTGGATTATCTATCGCAAACCGTTGCCTTTGCCAAGGCCAATAATTTTAAAAATCAGAGGTGGTAATCGCCTCCACTATTCCGGTAGCGTGTATATAAACAAAAAACTCTTCCCAACTAAGGAAAGAGTTTTTTAATTTTTAAAAGCCAAAAAATATTAAGCCTCAAAAGGCTCAATAGAAACATAGGATTTACCTCCGGCTTTCTTCTGGAATTTTACAAGGCCATCTACCTTTGCATGCAAGGTATGATCTTTTCCGGCATAAACATTTTCACCCGGATTATGTTTGGTACCACGTTGCCTTACAATGATGTTCCCGGCAACGGCGGCTTGTCCACCATAAATCTTAACGCCCAAGCGTTTTGATTCCGATTCCCTACCGTTTTTAGAACTACCTACACCTTTCTTATGTGCCATGATATACTGTTTTAATTCTTGTTATTAACTTAAAGCGGCAATTAATTCTGCTTTCTTCATTGAAGAATAACCTTCAACTCCCTTAGCTTTTGCCAATTCCCTTAGCTCGGCAACCGTATTCTTACTCAAATCCCCACTAGCTTCAGTTTCCACCTTCTTTGGTGCTTCTGCTTTTACCTCTTCCTTTTTTGCAGCAGGCTTGGCTTCTTTTTTTGGTTCCGCCTTTTTCTCTGCTTTTTTGGCTCCAGAGGCAATGATACCTTCTATTACCAGTTCTGTCAAATATTGACGGTGGCCGTTTTTCTTTTTGTAACCTTTACGTCTTTTCTTTTTAAAGACAATTACCTTATCACCTTTTAGGTGTTTAATGACTTTAGCCTCAACAGCGGCTCCGTCTATAGCTGGGGCGCCAATTGTAATGTTACTGCCGTCTTCCAACAAAAGAACGTTATCAAAGGTTACTTTGCTACCTTCTTCGTCCTGTAAACGGTGAACATACACTTTTTGGTCTTTCGCAACTTTAAATTGCTGCCCTGCTATCTCTACAATTGCGTACATAGCTTGTGTTATTTATAAATTTAAGAACAAGCCTAATATTTACTTAGGCGGGTGCAAATATACGCCTAAATCCTTAACCCACAAGTGATTTTTAAGATTTTTAAACCGATTTTCTCTTGATATTGTTCGAAGTCTTGAACAACTGCATAAATGAAAGGGTGAGTACCAAGGACGTAGCAAAGCCCATAATGGCCACGGTAAAGAACACAATACCCTCTGAAGTGTTATAGTCCCTGAACCATACTTTGGAGAGTTCGTCCAAAAATCCCAGATTTATCTCCGTAGCATACAGGGCGAAAAAAATTGTGAAAATCAATGTTCCAACGAATCCGGTAACGATCCCGGCAGTAAAACCTTTCCCATAATTAAAGGAAGGCCCCTCTTTGACCCTAAAGTATTTTATGGCCTCATATATTCCAAACCCCGTTATTACACCATTAAAAAGACTATAAAAAATATTGGTATGGAGATTAAAAAGTGACAACAATAAAAAATAGGCAATTAACGACCCGCTAACCGCTATGCCAAACCTAATGGGAAGTGCAAATTGTTTCATTGTATAGAATTTTTAGGTTATGCCTTTAATTTACAGAATTTTAATGATTTATGCACACAAATTAACAAGGAATCAATATTGAGCCCATCTATGGGCCATCGGCAGTTTTTGGCAGCACCCTTTTACGTCCCTTCGCTTGTCAAAAAAATAGGGCCTATATCCAGTATTTTAACGTTCATAATTCAGTATCTTTGGACTGTTAAAAGTATTGGTGAAGACCATGTCAAAATCCGTTGGTCCATACAAATTTTAACTTAAAAAACCAATTAGACCATAAGTAATAGCAATAAATTCTACCTGATGACAAAAAAAAAGTTAATCCTTATCCTATCCATTATAATTGCGGTTGCCCACTCCTGTAAAGACCAAAACAAGGAGAATTCACAAATGAAAGACGTAATGGCCATTCATGATGAGGTAATGCCCAAAATGGGGACTATAAGCCAATTAGTGTCGGAATTGGACGAAAAAATCACGAACGATACCTCCTCCAACGACTATATAACTGCCAAAGAAGAATTAAAGGCGGCCCATAAGTCCATGATGGACTGGATGAAAAGCTTTGGCGATCGTTTTGACGGCGACGAGATACTCAATGGAAAGGCGTTAACGGAAGAAAAACAAAAATGGCTGGATGAGGAAGAGGCCAAAGTAAAGGCCCTTAAGGATCAGATAAATTCCAGCATTAAGCAGGCCCAGGACCTATTACAGCATAATTAGGGCATTGCTACTCCTTCCAACGCAAGGATTCAATAATTTTACGGATGTCCTTTTGCAGATATACCGCTGCAGGCAGGATGGAATCATAATTCGGTTTGACATAAAAATACAATGAACCGGTCACAAAGTGTTTTGTGCTGTCGGTTGCATAAAACTGGGATTGTGAAGCAGCATTGCCCTTTACCTCATAATACATGCCAAATACTTTATAGGCCTCATTTACAATAGGTTCCTCGTAAATGCCATCGGCCTTCACAACATGCTCATAGCTCAGTTTTTGAGCGTCCAAGAGCAATTTGTCCAAATTACCGTTCACCGGCTTATAATTAATATAAATGGATCCTTTCATAAAGGGGTAGTCCAATGTAAATGAGGAATTGGTTTCTGCATCCAATCTGGCCGTTTCATTGTACCTGATAGAAAAATGATCCGTTTCCAATTCTACTTCCTTGGCAGATGGGTATTCCAACCTAAGCATTGCCTTCGGCTTGGGCAAAACATCCTCCCCACAAGCCGATAAAAGACATATCAATAGAATAAAAAATCCGATATTAAGCTTCATGGGGCAATGTAATTTTTATTTGTTTCAAACGTTTTCTGTCCAAGCTCTCCACAACGAAGCGATACTCCTTGAACATGACCACCTCACCTCTTTTTGGAAAGCTTCCGGCAATTTCCAGAACAAAACCTGCCACCGTTTCGGATTCCCCCTTTCTCTCCTCAAAATCATCCTCATCCTCAATTTTGGCCACTCTATAAAAATCCTTTAGAGCAGTTTTTCCATCGAAGACATAGTTAAAATCGTCCAACTTGGAAAAAATCAAATCCTCATCGTCAAACTCATCACTGATATCCCCTACAATTTCCTCAATGATATCCTCAAGGGTAACTATTCCTGAAGTTCCCCCGTACTCATCTACCACAATGGCCAAATGATTTTTCTTGGTCTGGAAATCCAGTAACAAATTGTCCAATTTTTTATTCTCCGGAACAAAATAGGGCTCTCTGATCAAAGACATCCAATTAAAGGTTTTTCGGTCAATGTAAGGAAGAAGGTCCTTAACATAAAGCACCCCCAGGACATTGTCCATATTTTGGGAAAAAACCGGTATCCTGGAGTATCCATGCGTTTTTATCTCCGTTAAAACCTCCAAGAATTTCATCTCCTCATTAAGGGCAAAAATATCTATCCTGGGCCGCATCACCTGTTTGGTATCCGTATTTCCAAAAGAGACGATCCCTTCCAATATTTTTTGCTCCTCCACGGTAGTATCCCCTTCGGAAGTGAGCTCCAATGCCTGGGACAAATGGCCCACGTTAAGATTGGATTTCTGTTTGCCCAATTTATTGTAGAGGAAAATGGTGGCCGACCTCATCGGTAAACTTAAGGGCGAAAAAAGGAAATCCAATACCTTTAACGGAAAAGCCATAAAGAAGGTAAAGGTAATTTTGTTGCGATTGGCATATACTTTAGGCAAAATCTCCCCAAACATCAAAATTAAAAAAGTGACCACTACCACCTCCAACAGAAAACGTACCGGAACCACTCCTAGGACAACATAGGTAATGTCCGCAAAAATGGTATCGCCAATATTATTGAACAACAACACTACCCCAATATTTATAGTATTGTTCGCAATCAAAATGGTAGCCAAAAGTTTTTTGGGACGATCCAGGAGCGTAACGATGATCTTTCCTTTGGCGGTCTTTTTTTCCCCTATATCATTGACATCGGTTTGGGAAAGGCCAAAAAAAGCGACCTCGGCCCCAGAAATAAGGGCAGAAAAAAACAATAAAATAAGAAGTAATGCGATTTTAAAAGCAAAACCGCTATCGATTACAGTAAAATTCAATAATAAACTAAGGGGGTCCGGGTCCAATAGTCAGTCTTTAAATTTAATTAGTCTAGAATGGCAAATCATCTTCCTCTTCAGGTCCGTTATCATCCAACGGCCCATTTGCCTTATTTGCTGTAGTTGGTGTATCCTGATGTGGCTGATTTCTATTCCCTGATTGGGCGTTGTCCATACTTTCCTTTTTTGTGGTCAAAAAAGTAAAATCCTGAACATGCACCTCGGTAGTGTATCTGGTATTCCCATCCTCTCCTTGCCATTGACGGTTTTTTAGTCGGCCCTCCACGTAAATCTTATCTCCCTTGCTTAGGTATTTTTCGCAAATTTCAGCAGCCTTGTTCCTCAGCACTATATTATGCCAGTCCGTATTGGTAACCCTTTCCCCTGTCTGTTTATTGGTATAGGTTTCATTGGTTGCCAATGGGAACCTCCCTATACAGTTTCCACCTTCAAAAAAGTGAATTTTGACCTCATCGCCCAAATGCCCGATCAGCATTACCTTATTTAGTGTTCCGCTCATAACTCAAAATAAAGTTCAAAAATACTAAATTTTAAACGTTTTTATAAAATCTGCAATTAAAACTGGAACCGGATATTTATGAAGTTCAGTTATTTGTATTCCATTTTCAAGATTGGACCCAAAGGTGATGATCCAAAACCTGGTATGCAAATGTTGGTGCGAAAGTTTATGGACAATTTTATTTTCATTATATAGGTAAATTTCCGAAGGTTCCTCCAACGCCACTACTTCTTTTAAATTACCGGCAACTTCTACTTGGTCTATATACTTTTCCGTTTCCAATAAAGGAAATTCATACAAATTCTGCCAAATTCCGTTTCCTTTTCGCTGTTGCAACAAGGTCCGTTTATTTTCGTCCACCAATACCAGATAATTAAAATAACGGTTTCGAATCTTGTTCTTTTTTATTTTTACCGGAAGGCCATCTATGTTGCCGGTAGCATGGGCCACACAAGATTTCCGCAAGGGACAGCCGCTGCAGTCCGGATTCTTAGGAGTGCATTGCAGGGCACCGAATTCCATGATCCCCTGATTGTAGTCCCTTATATTTTTGGCATCCATAATCCCCTTTGCCAATTCCTTAAAGTAAAGAACACCTTCGGAACTGTTTGTGGGCAGGTCTATACCATAATACCTTGCCAAAACCCTATAGACATTTCCATCCACTACCGCTTCAGGCCTGCCAAAACAAATTGAAGCTATTGCCGAGGCGGTATAATCGCCAACACCTTTCAATTGCATCAGTTCCTTATGGGTATTTGGAAAATTTCCATTATATTTTTCAACAATTATTTTTGCTGTGGCGTGTAAATTTCTCGCCCTTGAGTAATACCCCAAACCCTGCCATAGCTTAAGTATCTGCTCTTCAGGTGCCACGGCCAAATCCCGCACTTGCGGAAATGCTTCCACAAACCTTAAATAATAAGGTATACCTTGGGCTACGCGGGTCTGCTGCAGCATAATTTCCGACAGCCAAATACGGTAGGGATCCTTGGTTCCGCGCCAAGGAAGCAGCCTTTTATTAAGTGCGTACCACTCTAAAATAATTCTGGAAAAGTTCATTTATTGGGGCCTAATTTACAAAAGTAATGGTTTATCAACTTAAAATTAAGTTCCTTAGCAATGAAAGATTGAATTAAATTCATATATTTGCATCCCGAAAAAAAATTCTTTAGAAATTTATTTTAGTTAAAATGACGAAAGCGGAAATTGTAACGAAAATCTCAGAAAAACTGGGAATTGAAAAAGGAGATGTACAAGCAACTGTGGAATCTTTCATGGATGAGGTCAAAACATCTTTAGAAAGCGGAGACAACGTATACTTAAGAGGTTTCGGCAGTTTTATAATTAAAACTAGAGCTGAAAAAACAGGTAGGAACATTTCCAAAAATACTACCATTAAAATCCCCGCACACAACATCCCTGCCTTTAAACCGGCCAAGGTATTTGTAGAAGGTGTAAAAAGTAATGTACAAGTCAAATAAAATATTATTAATCTTAAAAAGTAGACCTCTATGCCTAGTGGTAAAAAAAGAAAAAGACATAAGGTAGCTACCCACAAGCGTAAAAAACGCCGGAGAGCTAACCGACACAAGAAAAAGTAGTTGTAACAACTACTTTTTCATTTTATACGTTCCTTGACATAGAAATTCATAAAAGAATTTCGACGGGTTTATACAACCTGTACAAATTATTGTTTAATCATTTGTCCCTACTTGATATACAAAGTGACGGGATAAATATAAATTAATTCAGGTGAATAGAGAATTAATCGTAAGATCTAGTTCCAATGCCGTTGATTTTGCCTTGCTAAAGGATGGTAAACTCACTGAATTGCACAAAGAAGAGAACAGTAACGATTTTGCCGTTGGCGATATTTTAATTGCCAAGGTAAGAAAGCCGGTTACTGGACTAAATGCAGCCTTCGTAAATGTAGGGTATGAGAAAGATGCCTTTCTACATTACCACGATTTGGGGCCACAACTAGCTTCTATGTTGAAATTCATTAAAAAAGTTAGCACTGGAAAACTTAAGGATTACTCTTTAAGCAATTTTCAGTTTGAAGAAGATATTGACAAAAATGGCAGCATCAATGATGTTATTAAAGCCAATCAATCCTTACTCGTACAAATAGTAAAGGAACCCATTTCCACAAAAGGACCGCGAATAAGCTCTGAACTTTCCATAGCTGGCCGATACTTGGTCATGGTCCCTTTTTCCGACCGTGTTTCCGTTTCACAAAAAATTGAAAGCAAAGAGGAAAAAGATAGGTTAAAAAGACTCGTTAGGAGTATTAAACCAAAAGGGTTTGGCGTTATTATCCGAACAGTAGCAGAAGGTAAAAAAGTAGCAGAACTAGACAAGGACTTGCAGAATTTACTGAACAAATGGTCAGTAATGTGCAATAAGATCCAAAAGGCACCGCATCCATCCAAAGTTTTGGTAGAGCTTACAAGGGCTTCTTCCATTCTTAGGGATGTTTTTAACGATTCCTTTACCGGAATCCATGTTGATGACGAAACGCTTTTTGAACAAGTAAAAGACTATGTGCACGAAATTGCACCGGAAAAAGAATCTATTGTTAAATTGTATAATTCCAATGTTCCCATATTTGAAAAATTTGGGATAGAAAGGCAAATAAAAACTTCATTCGGCCGTACGGCCTCCATGAGCAAAGGCGCCTATTTGATTATTGAACATACGGAAGCGCTACACGTTATAGACGTTAACAGCGGCAACCGTTCCAATAAGGCAAAAAATCAGGAAGACACCGCCCTGGAAGTTAATTTGTTGGCCGCCTCCGAAATCGCAAGACAATTACGCCTTAGGGATATGGGAGGGATCATTGTGGTAGACTTTATCGACATGGGCAAGGGCGAACACAGAAGACGCCTTTTTGACCACCTGAGGGATGAGATGAAGGACGACAGGGCCAAGCACAAAATACTGCCCCCAAGTAAGTTTGGACTTATACAAATTACAAGACAACGGGTCAGGCCCGAAATGAACATCAAAACAAGTGAGGAAAACCCCAATGGCTCCGGCCAAGAGGTAGAGGCCCCGATTGTTTTGATAGACAAGATAAATGCAGATCTGGAAAAACTCTTAAAAGGCCCGGCAAAGGATAATGGAATTATCTTGAACATACATCCATTTATTGCCGCCTATATAACCAAAGGGTTTCCATCCATACGTTCCAAATGGTTTTTGGAGCACAAAAGATGGGTCAAGATCCAACCTAGGGATGCCTATACGTATCTTGAATATCGTTTCAAGAACAAAGACGGCAAAACTATATACTAACAAAAAAAAGCGACTTCCATAACGGAGTCGCTTTTTTTGTTTTTAGACGTTAAATCACCCTAATCTTTCTTCCTTAATTATTCCACCCTGGGGGTAACCGTAATATTCCTAAATTCTATAGGGCCGTGATCCCCTTGAAAGTACAAGGGTCCCGGCTCACCTTCCTTACTATCCAAGGCTCCACCGGTAATTCCAGGGATAATTTGATCACTGATCACCGTAATTCCGTTGGCCACCACAGTTACCCTTCTCCCTATCAAAGTAATATCGTATTCCTGCCATTCTCCTGCCGCCTTGGCCACTACCTCGTTAGGGGTAAGGAAGCCGTATACCCCACTGTATTCCACATCCGAAGGCTCCGCTCCTTTACTATCCGTAATCTGTACCTCATAACGTCCCCGTAAATAAACTCCGCTATTGCTTCCCTTGGGATACTTGAATTCCAAGTGCAGTTTAAAATCGTCGAACTTTTGATCGGAAACCAAATTGGAACCGGATTTGGGACTTTTTAGCACCCCTGAATCTACAATCCACTGGTTTTCCCCCATTGCCTGCCATCCACTTAAATCCTTTCCGTTGAACAGCTTAATAGACTTGCCCCACTTTGGATTTTTGGTGTACTCCAATTTAGGGGCACGTGTAGCCACCCAATCGTACGTTTTGCCATTGGTATATAACATGGTCCCTTTTAAGACATCATCGGTCATACTACCTTCAAACTCCATATAGGAATTGCCGTCTTCCCATTGTGGGGGAATGGCAAAACTAAATCTTCCATCCTTTACTTTTACTTCCGAAACAGGCCTGGCACTCCCCATGGCATACACAAACCTTCCTACCAAAGTACGCGTTCCGGAATGGCGAATTTCCAACCAGGAAGGAAGTTCTTTCCCGTCTTGGGAAATAACCATATCCCAACGCCCCTCCATTGGATTTATTTGTTGGGCATAAGCAACCGTAGCCATAACCATTAACATGTTTATTATCAATAAACACCCTTTTAATCTATTGTTCATTTTCAAAGACTTTTTTTGTGAAGCGTAAAATAAATACATTATAGCTAGCTTACCAATTAAAAAGCTTTAAAATATCTTCCCTTACTTTGCTATTCTTAAAAGACCATTTATGAAATGCCCTATATAGATTTTTCCTTCCCGAAAACCAGCGTATATTTACAGATCAATTCCTTTAACCGCTTAAAGGAAAAAGTAATCAAGCACCATATTAATCCAATGTCACCCTCCAAAAATTCCTATACCGTAGACGAAGCCACCAAGAAAATGGAAGGCTATTGCGCCTATCAGGACCGTTGCCATAAAGAGGTCATTGCCCAACTACGGGAAATGCAGATGATTCCCCAGGCCATAGACCTCATAATAGGACATTTGATACACGAAAATTTTCTAAACGAGGAACGTTTTTCCAGAAGTTTCGCCAGGGGAAAGTTCAAGATTAAAAAATGGGGAAAAAACAGGATTGTAAAGGAGCTGAAATACAGGGAAATATCCAAATACAATATCACCATGGCCTTGGAGGAAATAGAACCCAAAGAATACCTGAAGACCTTTAACGCCCTAGCTAAAAAACGCTTGGCGGAAATAAGGGAAAGGGACCTACAAAAACGACGAAAAAAACTTGCGGATTATCTTTTGTACCGCGGATGGGAAAGCGGAATGGTCTATGAGAAAGTATCCGAACTTGTCCCGAATAATTAAAAATGGACCTTCACCCCCCTCCACATAAGGAAAGGCAAAAGATCAGCTTCTTTAATTAAGGTTAAAGGAGACCCCTAAACTAAAAACAAACTGATTGTGCAATTTTTCTGCAGGCGTCAAGGTATCGGTATTGTACTTTGCAATTGGTGCACCAATTTCAGAAAACACACCAAAACCATCACTAAAAAAGTAACGGACACCCAAATGACCACCAAAATTCTTAAGACCAAGGTCCAATCCCGGATAAATATCAACATTGTCGCCCAACTGAAAAACACTGCCCAAATTGGCGTTGAACCTTGCCTTAAGATCTATCCTGTCATCAAAATCCGCATCGATCAGTTCCGCTACCCCCAATACATAGGAGGATAACAGGCCTATTGAGAAGTTTTCGCCCAAACCATAATCATAGGTAACCACAATTCCGGTACCATTTTCCTGAAAATTGGTGCCTATCTGAAACTTCATATCCTCCTTACCCTCAAAAGCCTGTGCATTAACAGATAGCACAAATAAAAAAAATACCAGCGTAAACAATAATTTTCCCATAATAATCTTGTTGATCTTAACCCAATTTAATTTAAAGGGCACAAAGATATTCCTTTTCCGGTACATACCATCTAAGGCAATCGTTTATTTGTCCTTTCAATAGCTTGTTCATTCTTCCAATCTATCCACTCTTGACCTTTTAATTTCCGCATCATATTATCGTAATAACGCATGACCAATACATTGTATAAGGCCCTCCCCAAATTTGCCGGATTTCTTGCAATAGCCCTTAAACTCATAGAGAAACCCGGACTAATATATTTCATATAATGCCAATATCCTTCCGGCATATACAATACCTCACCGTGTTTCAGATGGGTTTTAAAACCCTTTGCACTTTTTAAGGCCGGCCACTTTTCATAATCGGGATTGGAAAAATCTATGCTCTCATGGGTAATCAACGAATGTGGTACTTTGTACAGATATTTATTTTCGGACTGGGGAAATAGAATAACCTCTTTTATTCCTGCAAAATGAAAATGAAAAATGTTGGCCAGATCTATATCATAATGCATAAAGGTATGGGAGTTGGTCCCTCCAAAAAAAAGCATAGGAAGGCTCTTCATCAGTTTCAGGCCAAAATCCGGAAAGGTATAATCCTTTTGAAGTTGAGGAACTTCCTTAAGAATATTCCATAAAAAAATCCGGTATTTGGTAGGCTCCCTTTGCAAGAGGTCCAAATAATCGGACATTAGCATAGTGGCATGTGGTTCGTTAAAACTATCCCTGGAGTGTACCGGACGATCATCGTACAGGGGCACCATTTTATTACCTGCTACCTGTCTCACATAATCAAAATTCCATTTGGAATAGGCGGGCCATTGCTCAATACACCTTTCTATGACCACGGGTTGCTGTGGTTTAAAATAGTTATTGAGAAACTCTTTTTTGGTAATGGTCGTTACCCTTGGAATCTCTTTTAAGTTCAATGTACCTGATTGTTTAAGCCCGTAAAGTTAAAAAACCTAAAATAAATTACTTAAAATTTGTTATATATAAGTTACTCCCTTAAGTTGGCTTTCTTCTTCGCTACTTCATTGCGTTCAATGGTGTGCCCCGGCCTGGTCCATTTTGGTTTTTCCCCCAAGGCCCTATATTCAGAATCCCCGGCTTCCACCGTTTTGGGTTGGGAAACCTTGGTAAAGGCCTTTTGAGGGTTAAGCCCCAAAAGTTTAAACATGGCCATATCTTCGTTCACATCAGGATTGGGGGTGGTAAGTAACTTATCCCCTGCAAATATGGAATTGGCCCCTGCAAAGAAGCACATGGCCTGCCCTTCCCTGCTCATTTGTGTGCGCCCTGCCGATAAGCGAACCTGGGTTTCGGGCATAATAATACGGGTAGTGGCCACCATTCGTACCATATCCCAAATTGGAATAGGCGGCAAATCGGCCATTGGGGTGCCCTCAACGGCTACCAGGGCATTTATGGGCACGGATTCTGGCTGCGGGTCCAAGGTGGAAAGTGCCACCAACATCCCTGCCCTGTCCTCCAAAGCCTCGCCCATACCTATAATACCGCCACTACAAACGGTAACATTACTTTTACGTACATTTTCTATGGTATCCAAACGGTCCTTAAAGGCACGGGTAGAAATAACATCCTTATAGTAGTCCTCCGAGGTATCCAAATTATGATTGTAGGCATAAAGTCCGGCTTCCGCCAAACGATGTGCCTGATTCTCCGTAAGCATTCCCAGGGTACAGCACACTTCCATATCCAACTTGTTGATCGTACGTACCATCTCCAACACCTGATCAAATTCAGGTCCGTCCTTAACATTTCTCCAAGCCGCTCCCATGCACACCCTGGAGCTTCCTGCAGTTTTAGCGCGTAAGGCCTGGGCCTTAACCTGGGAAACGGACATAAGATCATTGCCCTCTACCTTTGTATGGTAACGTGCGGCCTGTGGACAATATCCACAATCCTCGGGGCAGCCACCCGTTTTAATGGACAATAAGGTAGATACCTGTACCGTATTGGGATCATGGTTTTCCCTGTGGACGGTTGCCGCCTGGTAAAGCAGCTCCATAAACGGTTTGTTGTATATATCCAGTATTTCCTGTTTGGTCCAGTTATGTCTTACTTTGCTCATAATTTTTAATATTGTTGGGGCTTTCCCCGACTTTCTTGGATACCTACAAGGAGGACCTGCAAGGGCTTGATGACCTTGTAGGTCTACACCTTGCAGGAGAAGGAAGTCGGGGCCGGGCTTTTCGCTATATCTTTATATGTTTACCTTCGCCAAGCGCGGTAAACATATAAAGGATGCCGCTACAATCCCTAAGCCAAACATTTATTCAGGGTTCAAAAATAACCCTTATTCGTTAGAAAATCCAATTTCTAAAAATCAAATCATAAAAAGGTACGTGAAAAAGAACAAGGCATCACATACTTTCGTATAAAATTACCATACCACATATAAAACTCGACTCATAAAAAGGCAGAACTACATTTTGGTAAACTACCTCGGTGCAAGCCTGTCTGCCGACAAAGGCAGGCACACGAGGCATTGGTCGGAAACAAATTTTTAATTTCGGGGCAAGCTTCGGGGTATTATACCCTTTGGCGGTGCCAATAAAATAGAAAAGGTCTAAAAATTATATCTCTTTTAGACCTTTAATATTCTGTATATATTATGAATTTATCCTATTCGCTGCAACCAGGTCTTCATATCTACCTCTTTATGGATAATTCCCCTGAGATCCGCAATGGCAACACGTTGTTGGTCCATGGTATCCCTATGCCGTACGGTAACCGTCCTATCTTCTAAAGACTGGTGGTCCACGGTAATGCAAAACGGGGTGCCATTGGCGTCCTGCCTTCTGTAACGACGACCTACGGCATCCTTTTCATCATATACCACATTAAAATCCCATTTAAGGTCTTCCATGATTTCCTGGGCCAATTCGGGCAAGCCATCCTTTTTTACCAAAGGTAGTACCGCAGCCTTCATAGGTGCCAAAACGGCCGGTAACTTAAGTACGGTCCTAGTAGTGTTATTGTCCAATTCCTCTTCTACCAATGAATTTGAAAACACGGCCAGGAACATACGATCCAACCCTATAGAGGTTTCCACCACGTAGGGAACATAACTTTCGTTGAGTTCAGGATCAAAATACTGTAATTTTTTACCCGAATATTTTTCATGGCTGCCCAGATCAAAATCGGTCCTGGAATGTATCCCTTCCAACTCCTTAAATCCGAAAGGAAATTTAAATTCTATATCGGCAGCGGCATCTGCATAATGCGCCAATTTTTCGTGATCGTGAAACCTATAGTTCTCAGGCCCCATTCCCAGGGACAGGTGCCAGGCCATCCTTTTTTCCTTCCAGGTTTCGTACCATTCCTTTTGGGATCCGGGACGGATAAAAAACTGCATTTCCATTTGCTCAAACTCCCTTTGGCGAAAGATAAACTGTCTTGCAACGATCTCGTTCCTAAATGCCTTGCCCACCTGGGCAATCCCGAACGGAATCTTCATTCTCCCGGTCTTTTGAACATTGAGGAAGTTTACAAAAATACCTTGGGCGGTTTCGGGCCTAAGGTACAGGTCCATGGCACTATCAGCGGAAGCCCCCAATTTGGTGCCGAACATTAGATTAAATTGCTTCACCTCCGTCCAATTTCTTGATCCGGACAACGGACAGGCAATTTCCAGTTCCTCGATTAAATTCTTTACATCTACCAGATCCTCGTTCTCCAAGGATTTTCCCAAACGCTTTAAGATGGTATTGATCTGTTCTTGATAATCTATCACTCTAGGATTGGTTTCCAAGAACTGCTTTTTATCAAAGGCCTCCCCAAAACGTTTTTCTGCCTTGGCTACTTCCTTATCTATTTTGGCTTCGATTTTAGCGGTATAATCCTCCACCAGAACATCTGCGCGATATCTTTTTTTGGAATCTTTGTTATCTATCAACGGATCGTTAAAGGCATCTACATGCCCGGAAGCCTTCCAAACGGTCGGGTGCATAAATATTGCGGAATCGAGTCCCACAATATTATCGTTCAACTGAACCATGGCCTTCCACCAATATTCACGGATATTCTTTTTTAACTCGGCCCCATTCTGGGCATAGTCGTACACGGCACTTAGTCCGTCGTAAATTTCGCTGGATTGGAAAACGTATCCATACTCCTTTGCGTGCGAGATTACTTTTTTAAAATCGTCTTCTTGTTTCACCATTCGGCAAAAATATAATATTAGAGTAAAATTGGAAGATTTATTTCAGATGAAATTCTGAAGTTGCCAATAATTTTTCATTCTCGAAAACATTTAGGGTATAGACCCCTTCCCCCAAAGATCCTTCCGGTACCGAAATAGCATCGCAAACACTAAATTCCTGCCCCATAAAAACCAGTTCCACACGTTTGCTATAAATATTGCCATTTACGGAAATGGTATTGGCATTATCCTCTATAACCCTCATATTTGGGCTTAGGAATTGCAAATAGATAACGCGTTCCTCATTTTTGGAATTGGGATTTCCCATAACGGTAACACAGCCCCTTAGTTTGGATATGATATTCGCCTTATTGGTTTTAATATGTTTTCCGCTTCTATACCTAAAACCACTGCCTTCCGCATTTTCCAATTTCAGATAGCTTTTGGTCTTAAGTTCCTGACTAAGTTCTTTGTTCTTCCTTCTAAGCAAAGCTTCGGCCTCGGCCAACGAACTGCTCTTTCCCCTTAGCTCCTCTATCATCTTCTTGGTTTCCTCATATTTGTCCCCAAGGAGCATATTGTTGTACTTTAGGAAATTGTTCTTCAGTTTCAGGCTATCATTTTTGGCCTCCAGCTTTCTAAGTTCGGTCTTATATTCCTTTAATTTTTCGACCGTAAAATTTAAACGTCCCACCGAATCCAACAACTGTTGCACCCTATATCTTGAATCCTGTAATTCAATTTCATTTACTTCATTAAGTGCGGACAACCTATCTACATCGGATTTCATCAAAGTAAGGTCCTTGACCAGCAATTCCTTCTCCTGTTCCAAAAAACTTATGCGACTTTTGGATTGGGCATAACTATAATAGAAGGCAATAAGAATGCCCAGTATAATAGCTGCCAGAGCGGCAAGTATTATCTTATAATTAAATTTATTATCTTCAGTGTCCATCTAATAGCATGCATATTAAGTAGGTTAATAGTAATCCAGATTTGTGTATTCCAAGATTTCAAATATACTAAACGATATCAACACGGTCCTTGTACCCAGGCTATGTTTTGGATGTAATGCGCTATTATATAGAGGAGAAGAACATGTTTGTACCGTTTGTCGAAATCAATTACCACTCACCGAGTATACTTTTAACGCTGTAAATCCTGTTGACCGTATATTTTATGGAAGAATTAACATCATTAAAGCCAGTTCTTTTCTGTTTTTTACTGAAAAGGGAATTGTAAAAAGTATAATTCACTACCTAAAATACAAAAACCAAGAACAAATAAGTGCATTTTTAGGAAATTGGTATGGCCATATCCTGAGGACAAATAATTTTCTTAACAACATAGATTACGTAGTACCCGTTCCCCTACACCAAAAAAAATTAAAAAAAAGAGGTTATAACCAGGTTTCCCTATTTGCCAAATCTATAGCGGAACATATTAATGCCCAATACCTGGAAGACATCCTTATTAAAACCGCCAATACCAAGACCCAGACCAAAAAGTCCAGAATACTCAGGTGGCAGAACAAAAAGGCCCTTTATGTTTTAGCGGACCAAGAGTTATTGAAGAATAAAAATGTCCTATTATTGGATGATGTCATAACTACAGGGGCAACTATGGAGGCCTGTGCCACAGCCTTATCCGCCACAAAGGGAATCAATATATATGTGGCCTCCATGGCCATAGTACCTTAATTTTACAATTCTACAAATTAGTTGTTTCTTTGTTGCATATTTTCATTACTGCTATGATTCAACGCATCCTAGGGTTTTTGTTTCTCATTTTATCCGTATCGGCCCTTGTACAGTGTGCACGTAGGGGTGCGCCAAGCGGAGGTGCCAAGGATATTACACCCCCGAAATTGGTAAAGGCAGAGCCCCAGAACATGTCCATAAACTTTAACACCAATAAAATCCGATTGTATTTTGACGAATACGTGAAGCTTAAGGATATTGAAAAGCAGCTTATTGTATCCCCACCGTTAAAATACACCCCATTGATATCCCCACAGGGCTCTGCCAACAAATATGTAGAGATCATCCTTAAGGATACCCTGAAAGAAAATACCACCTATACCTTCAATTTTGGCCAAAGCATTATTGATAATAACGAGGGAAATCCCTTAAGTTATTTTACTTACGTATTTTCAACGGGGGACTATATAGACTCCCTAACCGTCTCCGGCGTGGTCAAGGATGCCTTTAACAAGAATGCGGACACTTTTATCAGTATTATGCTCTATGAGATCGATAGTGCCTATACCGATTCCACTATCTATCGGCAACCCCCAAATTATATTACCAATACGCTGGACAGTACCCCTATTTTTCACCTAAAAAATCTAAAGGAGGGAAAATATGCCATGTTCGGGCTAAAAGATGAGGCCAAAAACAACATTTTCAATCAAAAAGTGGATAAAATTGCTTTTATTAAAGACACCATAAACCTCCCAACAGATTCGGTTTATTTACTGACCATGTTCAAGGAATTGCCCGACTATAGTATTGCGGTTCCCAATTATGCAGCCAATAACAAGATTATTTTTGGATATCAGGGCAATGGCAAGGATATTTCAATTAAGGCCCTAAGCAACATTCCGGATACGGTAAAGACTAAAATCACCAAAGAGCGGGAAAAAGACACCCTAAACTATTGGTTCACTCCTTTTAAAGCGGATTCCCTGATTTTTACAGTGACGAACACAAAAGAACGCCTGATCGATACCTTTACCGTTAAAACAAAAAAGGTAGGTATGGATACCCTAATTGTACAGCCAAACCAAAGGGGATCCCTAGAGTTTGGAAGCCCTTTTTATATAGGGGCCAATACTCCCATTTCGCGAATGGACAGTTCAAAGATCAGGATGGCCCGCAAGGATTCCTCCATGGTAAAGTTCATGACCGTTTTGGATACCATAGGCAATAAAATTGATTTTGATTTTGAAGTAGAACCCAACGAAAATTATTCCATAGAATTACTGCCAGGAGCCATTACCGATTTCTTCGAAACCGAAAATGACACCATAGCCATTAAACTGGCAACCAAAAGTTATGCGGATTTCGGAAATTTAAGACTTACTTTGGACGGGGCGGTCAACTACCCCTTAATAGTACAATTAACGGATGAAAAAGGGGTTACCGTAAAAGAACTGTTCGCCACTGAAAATCAGATCTTTGAATTCACCAATATTAAGCCGGCCAAATATTTGATTCGGGTCATATCCGATAATAACGGAAATCAAAAATGGGATACCGGAAATTACCTTCAAAGAATTCAGCCGGAAAAAGTCACCTACTACCCAAATGTTTTGGAGGTAAGGGCCAATTGGGAATTGGAACAGACCTTTACCCTTTCAAACTAAAATGGTCCCGATCTTCCAAAAATTTTAATTTTTCCCTCGCTTCGGAAATATGTTTTTTATCCAAAGTGGCATAAAGCACCCTTTCCTCCGTTGAAAATACTATGGGTTCGCCAAAGACATTGTTTACGGTAGAATGACCGGGATAATTATGTCCTGTATGGTCCGTACCGACCCTGTTGACCCCTACTACATATGCCATATTTTCTATGGCACGTGCTTTTAATAGGGCGTCCCAGGCATTAATTCTCGGCTGCGGCCAATTGGCAACATAAATTAGCACATCATAGTTCTCCGTATTCCTTGCCCATACAGGAAAGCGCAGATCATAACAAATAAGGGGACAGAACCTAAAACCTTTAAAGTCGATCACGATACGTTTTTCCCCTTTATTATAAATCTTATCCTCCCCGGCAAGTGTAAAGGTATGTCGCTTGTCATAAAAACCGGATCTTCCATCGGGCTCCACAAACCAAAGTCGGTTATAATAATGGCCATCGGCAAAATAGACCATACTACCACATAAGGCGATATTTTTTCTGGCCGCTTCCCTTTGCATCCATTTTACGGTTTCCTTCCCTTCCTCCTTGGCAATATTCCATGGGGTCATGGTAAAGGCGGTGGTAAACATTTCGGGTAGTATCACCAGATCTACCTCCCCATTTACGGAATCGAGTTTTTTGGAAAAATTTTCCCTGTTCCTTTCCGGGCCTTCCCAAACCAGGGAAGATTGTATAAGTGCTACTTTAAGTTGGTTTTCCATGGCCTTATTCATTGATCAAAATAGGTCTTGGCTGTTTTTAATTCATAGCCAATAAAGTTATATTATTTGAGTATCCAAGATTCTGTATA
>CBFGWQ010000036.1:0-24983 GCA_965652575.1 uncultured Arenibacter sp.
CAGAGCCGTCGGGGAATTATAAAGATTAATGTTCAAAAAATTAAGGGTATGGCCTTAAAACTAAAAATACGGTTCCTATTTCTTCTTAGTGCAATCGGCCTGGTGTCCTGTACTTCCCCTACCTCTAAAACCATAGAGATCAGGGGAGTCTATGGAAATCCCCAACCCTTGTGGGATAAGGGATATCATCTTAACGACCTTGGGGTAAATGCCATCTTTGTCCACAGCGGATCCATCAACGAAGAAATGATTGACCGTGCAAAGGCGGAAGGAGCCAAGGTCTATGCGGAATTCGCCACTTTGAACGGCAAGGGTTATGTAGAAACCCATCCGGAGGCCTGGGCCATAAATGAAAAAGGGGAAAGGGTTATGGCCGCCACATGGTTCATGGGGGTCTGCCCTACCGAACCCGGTTTTAGAAAATATCGTTTTGATCAGCTGCGCGACTTGCTTCTGGAGTATGATCTGGATGGGGTGTGGATGGACTATGTGCATTGGCACGCCCAATTTGAGGATCCGGAACCCATTCTACCCGAAACTTGCTTTTGCGGGCATTGCCTGAATAGTTTTTCAAAGGATAACAATATCCCTTTGCCGGATGCCACTACCCGGGAAAAGGCCGAATTTATCCTTGACCATCATGATTCGGCCTGGCGAAAATGGCGTTGCGGGGTTATTTATGATTGGACTTCCAATTTTAAGGGTATTATTGCGGAAATAAGGCCCAATACCCTTCTTGGCCTGTACCATTCTCCTTGGAACGACGATGAATTTCATGGTGCCAGGGAACGCATTCTGGGTCTGGATTACGATCTTTTGAAGAAAACCATAGATGTTTTTTCGCCTATGGTCTACCACCAAAGGATGGGGAGGACTCCCCAATGGGTCCGGGAAAACATTGAATGGTTCAGCAAAAAGATAGGTGCCGAAAATGGCAGCTATCCCAAGATATGGCCCATAGTCCAAGCCTATAACGAGCCGGGCATCATTACCCATGAAGATTTTGAAACGGTATTGCGAGGCGGATCAACTGGGAAGTCGACCGGAGTAATGATGTTTACCACCCATGCCATAGCGGAGGATAAAGCTAAAACAGAGGTGATGAAAAAAGTATATAACGAATTTTCGGTAGGGCCCGGTAAATAAATTACCAACATAGGGTTTGGAACGGAATGGATGATAAGATGGCAGTAAGTTTTAAGCAGTATGCCATAAGCTGTTGGCATAAAAACGGATTTTACTGCCAATGCCTTTTACCAAGGATGGATACCCAAAGTTTATAGAAACCAATAGTGTTAGCCCATGAAATTAGTTCGTCCCAACCTATTGGCCAAAAATCCTGAACTCTTACTCCATACTATTGCTTAAAGCTTAGAGCATAAGGCTTACAGAATCCCACTAAAAAGGGAAGAAACTACTGCCCTTCCCTTTTCCTATAATTTATAAATTGTTCCCCTTCTAAACCGGCATATCGGGCAATTTCCAACCGTCCCTGTAGGTATGTTTTATCAATTCTGCAGCAAACTCACTAGCAGAATACGGTTCCGTCCATTCCTTTTCAAATTTTGGACGCCCGTCCTTCATGACAAAATTATCGCGGATTACGGTCTTGATGGTCTCGTCCTGTCCTATATTGGTAAACCTCATATTCTCGCCATCCCAGTTCAAGATTTTATTCAAGGACTGCAACCTAACCGCAAGCACTCCCATAACGACCATTTCGTTAAAGGGACCGGCCTCTGAAAAATCGGAAGTACAGGGTTTGCGGTTCTCCGGATTCTCCTTACAGGCCCTGACCCAGTCCATTTCATGGGCACCTCTGTTCCAGGCAAGGCCAATTTCCTTCTCTACCCTGCGTTCCGTCTCGGCAACTTTAGGCAGTTCCCTACCCAATATTTCGGGTTCCACCCCATAACAGCCAGCGTGTATAATCCCTTTGGTACCGTAAAAGAAAGTACCCCCACCGGACTTGTTGGGATTTTTTCCACTGGGCCAATTGGCAGGCAGATCGGGTTTAATGCCCCCGTCATACCAGTTCACCTCTACCTCGGGCAATTTGATCCTGCCCTTTCTTCCCCGCTCCGGAAAGGTCATTTGTACGGACTGTGCCGTTGGGGCACTGTCCTTCAACAACAAGGAGGAACTTCCCTGAACCTTGGTGGGATAGCCCAATTTTAAAGCTTCAAATACGGGATGCAAAATATGGCAGGCCATATCCCCAAGGGCACCGGTACCGTAATTCCACCATCCCCGCCAGTTCCATGGGTGGTATACTTCATTGTAGGGGATCAATTCTGCCGGTCCCGTAAACAGGTCCCAGTCCAGAGTGTCGGGAACCCATTGCCCTTGGGTAGGGGGATTCACTCCCTGAGGCCATATCGGCCTATCCGTAAAGGATTCCACCTTGGTTATATCCCCTATGGCACCACTCCATATCAATTCACAGGTCTTGGCCACTCCTTCCCCGGAAGCCCCTTGATTCCCCATTTGGGTAGCCACATTGTGCTTCTTGGCCAACTTGGTCAACAATCGGGATTCATAAACGGAGTGTGTCAACGGTTTTTGCACGTAAACGTGTTTTCCACGGACCATGGCATCTGCCGCCACTATGGCGTGGGTATGATCGGCCGTTGCTACCAGAACGGCATCAAAATCGTTCCCCATCTCATCGTACATTACCCTAAAATCCTTGTATTTCTTCGCATTTGGAAAGTGATCAAAGCAATTCTTTGCATATTTCCAATCCACATCGCACAATCCAACAATGTTTTCCGTTTGTAGATTTCTTAGATTACCAAACCCCATACTTCCTACACCCACCCCCACAATATTCAATTTATCACTGGGCGCCTTATATCCCAATCCTGAAATAACATTACTGGGGAGGATGGTAATCCCTGCTGCGGCAACTCCCGTTTTACTAATAAATGACCTTCGTGAAATTGGTGAGGATTTGTTTGGTTCCTTTTTCATTTTTAAAATTGTTTTGTTCGATTTGTACTTTATACCCCTTAAAATTCGTAAAAATTTTGGTAATTAGGGGCAATATGGAAAATTTGCTTTTAAATTAATGGGGATTTTACTTAGTTTACACCTAAATTTCCATATTCCAAAATGCCCAAAACACTTTACCGAGTTTATGTTGTGGAATTATCGAAACGCGTTTTTAACGAAAATGCAAAGTTTAGAGCGGCCAATCCCCAATATAACGGGGTATTGGAATGTCTTTATGTGGGTATGACCTCCAAGACGCCCAAGGAGCGATTTGAACAGCATAAGACAGGATATAGGAACAAAAAAGGATATAAATTATCGTCCAACATAGTTGAAAAATATGGTCTTTATCTAAGGCCCAGCCTATATCATCATATAGATCCCGTATTGACCAGGAAGGAAGCACTGGAAATAGAGGAAGGCCTGGCCCTGGAATTAAGGCGGGAGCGTTATGCCGTCTGGTACAATTGAACGGACACGGTTATCTATTTCATCTATTATGCTTATTTTAGGAATGTGAAACGGGAATTGGGAAGTTTTCACAACCCTATTTACAGGTCAAGATTTACTCCTTTAAGTACAATATGAAAAATATCCTAGTCACCTTTTTTACCACTTTCAGTATTTTCAGTTGCTATTCCCAAATCCTAAAGAAAGAAATTCCGGATAAGCTGGTGGTACTTACTTTTGATGACGCCCCGGCCAGTCAATATTCCATTGTAGCCCCAATGTTAAAAAAGTTCGGTTTTGGAGCTACTTTTTTTGTGTGTGAATTCCCTCCCAATTATAAGGATAGTACCTTATACATGAATTGGCGACAGATCCAAGCTTTGGACAAAATGGGCTTTGAAGTGGCCAATCACACCCAAAACCATGCCAATGTAAGCAAGCTCACCCAACTGGAATTTAATAGGGAATTGGAGTATATTGAAGGTAAATGTGATTCCCTTGGGATGGCCAGACCACGAAACTTTGCCTATCCGGGCTACGGCCTAAATGATAAGGTTCTTGGGTTTTTGGAAAAAAAAGGATATCTCTTCGCCAGAGCCGGCGGCAGCAGGGCCTACGATCCACTGGCCGATCATCCATACCTAATACCCAGTTGGGCCACCAATGAGGATAACAAAAGTGAAATTTTATCCGCGCTTGACCAAGCTAAAGACGGAAAGATCGTAGTGCTTACCTTGCACGGCGTACCCGATGTGGAACACCCATGGGTAAATACCCCTCCTACTCTATTTGAGGAATACCTGAAGTACTTGTCCAAAAATAATTTTAAGGTGATCTCCCTAAAGGATTTACTCGCCTATATTAATGTTGACGCGGCCCAAAGAAGTATTGTTCCCGATTTAACAAAAAAACATAAGAACTAAATACAGGCCCATTGCAAGAATCCGAATTAGGACCAACAGGGAAAATTATTTTTTGGTTTAATCGCCTGTTTAAAAACTAAATTTTCCAGCAATAGTTCAACGGATTTCACTATATTTCAATGAAGTGATTTAACCAAGACCCGCACCGCACAATCAAGACTCCATAGCAATGCCGACCTTTCCAATAACATCGTTCCACTTCCTACAAGGCTTGGCCAAAAATGGTTCGAGGGCCATTTTTTTCCTCCTTTTGGGCCTTACCCTTTCCTTATGCCAACGACCTTTGGAAATGGATGTGGTTCCCGATGAACATCGGTTTAAAAAAATTGTCCTTACCGAGGAAACCATGGATCCTACGGCCTTATCCGTTGCCCATAACGGCAAGGTTTATTTTGCCGAGGATATCGGTACCATAAAAGTGTACGACCCCGATTCAAAATCCGTTTCCGTTGTTGGGGAATTAAAAGTATTCAGCTGCGGGGAGGAAGGATTGATCGGTATGACACTGGACCCCGATTTCGAGACCAATGGTTGGCTGTACGTAAACCGTACCATGTCCGATTATATGGATTTGCCCTGTTCCGAAGTCTATAAAAACCCGGAATTACGTTTTGAAGACCCTACATCCCATCAGGTAATTTCCCGATTCACCGTAGTCAACGATACCTTGGACCTGTCCTCCGAAAAAATACTCCTGAAAGCACCAAACCAACATATGCGCCATATAGGCGGATCCCTGGCTTTTGATGGTGCACGGAATCTATATATCTCCATTGGTGAAAATACGCATCCAGGCTTCCTTAACCCCTACGCACCCTTGGACGAGCGTCCCGGGAGAAAAAATTACGACACCCAGAGAACATCTGCCAATACTATGGACTACAGGGGCAAAATTCTTCGAATCCACCCCGAGGACGATGGTTCCTATACCATTCCCAAAGGAAACCTGTTCCCCGTGGACGACCCTATGGCACTTCCTGAAATTTACGTCATGGGCTGTAGAAACCCCTTTAGAATTTCCGTAGATACCGAGACCAATACTTTATTTTGGGGAGAGGTAGGTCCTGACGCCTATGCCGATATTCCGAGAGGCCCCAAAGGATACGACGAAATCAATGCCACCAAGGAAGCAGGTTTTTTCGGCTGGCCTTATTTTATAGCCAATAACCGGGCTTATTCCGAATATGATTATGAGACGGAAAAAGCGGGCAAACCTTTTGATGCAAAGAGACCAGAGAACAATTCACCCAATAATACGGGAATGAAAATACTTCCTCCGGCAAAGTCCGCGTTCATCTGGTATCCTTATGGGCCCTCCGAAGATTTCCCGCAATTGGGCGAAGGTGGGAGAACCGCCATGGCCGGACCTGTTTATCATTTCGATCCCAACAACGATTCCGCACAAAAATTTCCGTCCTATTTTGATAAGGCCCTGTTTATTTACGATTGGATGCGGGGCTGGATCAAAGTGGTTGGAATGGATAAAAATGGGAAACTATTAAAGATAGAGGACTTTATGCCCTCTACCCGTTTCCTTAGTCCGATAGATATGCAATTTGGCCCCGATGGGTCACTTTATATTTTGGAATTCGGAACCACCTGGGGCGCCAATCCTGATGCCAAACTCATTAAAATTGAATATATCCAAGGCAATAGGCCGCCACATATTGAAATTAATGCCGACAAAACGGTAGGTACCTGCCCTTTGATCGTAAATTTTAATAGCAATGGTACCTTGGATTATGACGTGGATGATAAACTTACCTATAGTTGGAAATTTACTTCCCAAGAAATTCAGTCCAAAGAGCCGAATCCAACCTTTACCTTCAATGAACCTGGGACATACACGGCTACCTTGACCGTTACCGATACCAAAGGAGCTACGGCCACCTCTGAAATAAAGATCAAGGCCGGCAATGATGCCCCCCAAATAACGATCGATATGCCCAATAGGGGCAGCTTTTACTGGGATCAAGATCAAATACCATATAGCATTGATTTAACGGACAGAGAGGACGGTAGTCTGAAAAACGGGGATATAGACCCTGCATCCGTACAGGTCTATCTGGAATGGATGAAGGGAACCTATACCTTGGAACCATCATTAGGGGGAGGTGGAGAACTAAAAAGTCAGGGAGAAAAGCTGATCGGGGAAAGTGATTGCAGAAGTTGCCATAAAATAAACGAACGGGCCATAGGGCCATCCTTTATGGAGGTTGCCAATAGATACAAGGAAGATGACAAGGCCATGGAGTATATAGCCAAAAAAATCATTTCCGGGGGCAGTGGGGTTTGGGGCGAAATAAGTATGACCGCCCATCCTTTATTTTCCGAAGCGGATGCGGTTAAAATGGCCGACTATATACTATCCATGGCCAAGGAAGACACAAACGCCTTAAAATTGAACGTACAGGGAACTATAAATATCCCTGCTACCGCTTCGAAAGAAAACAGAACCTATGTCCTAAAAGCATCCTATACGGATAAAGGAGCTTCCGGCATGGAGCCCATTACCGTTTCGGCCATCCACATGCTCCAAGCACCAAAATTGGAAGCCGAAAACTTTTCCACACAACGCGATGTTTTAAGCGAAGTAGGGAACAATGGGGTTTCCATGGGGTTTTCCTCTTCTTATATATCCTTTAAAAATATAGATCTGACCATGGTAGACTCCGTTACCTTTAAATACAGCTATAAGGGACCTGAATGTTTTATTACCATAAAAACCGGATCCCCGGATGGGGAGATTATAGGCAGGGCCAGGTTTTTCAATTCCCCTGAGTCAAAAAACAAAAAGCAGCTCACCATCCCCATAAAAGAAACTTCCGGCTTAAAGGAGGTGTTCTTTCTGCACGATAAGGCTCCTGATATACACGAAGAAATTTATTTGGATTGGATCGAATTTCACAAAAAGCAATAATTACAAGGGTTTGACCCGAATATTCCTCCATTTTACATGAAGCGGTTTTTCACTGTCCGTGGCATGTACCTGTAGCCCTATAAAACCGGTAGGGGTCATATCATCCACATAATCTGCTGCCGGCACCCCGTTTACCCAGGTTTTGATCGATGGACCATCTGCCTCCACCTTAAAGGAATTCCACTCCCCCGGCTTGAAGGCCTTTCTGGCGGCAGGATTATCCCTAAGGTCGTGCACCCAACCTCGTCTGCCCTCATCGTAAATGCCTCCACTACGTGCCGTAGTATCCAAATCGATTTCTACCTGATAGCCATGGACCAATCCATTGTAGAAATCGGGCCTACTGTTACTCCTGATCTGCACGCCCGAATTGTGGTACTTGTTTGGCTCAAGGTCTAGGATCACTTCAAATTCCAAAACAAAATTGTCGTAAAATTTATTGGTCACCAAGAAGGTATTACTGGTATCGCTCACTGGAGCTGTAGTACCTACTATCATATCGTCTTCCACGTGGTAAGTGGCCTCCCCTCCCATTTTTTTCCATCCGTTCAATGTCTTTCCATCAAACAAATATTCCCAATCCCCATCCTGGGAATGGGTCGCCCCAACGCCATCAGAAGATATGTCCTTGACACTATCGGAAGATTTTCGATTGCCACAATTGGACAATAATAACAAAAAAAGCACAAGGTAAAGGAAGGATCTAAAGTTTATCATGGCAATGGTTTTTTTGGGATTGATCAGTGTTCCTACCCTGAAAAATATATTATTATTTCTTAAAACAGGATAAGTACCCTTAAATGTAATAAAATGAATTAATTAAAAATTAGGGGAAACAAAAAAATGGTCAATATTTAAATATTTAACTCTATTCCCTTAAATTATCTTTCCAACTATAAAAACCCCATTCTTAATAAGATAGCTCTATATAAATTGCCAACTAAAGCCTATGTATCCAACTTTGGTAATAATTAATTTTTATCTCATTTAAATACATCTATTTCAGATAAGGACAACCTCCCGTCATTCTTAAGACTTGAACTCGAAACCAATTTAATAAATCTACCCTTCTTCGCTTTACTAAATTCAACTATTTGGCGTATTGGATTATTCTCTATATTTTGAAAGGCCCCCTTTGCCACAGGAGGTCCCCATTGCTGTCCATCTATACTAACATAAAATTCATATTCATAGATCACACCCTCCTTATTGCCGTCCTGTCGCGGCAAGTACCCGAACGATCCAATAAGATTTGTTTCTCCCAAATCTATAACCAAGTCATGCTGTTCCCCTATTACCGGGCTCAAAAAGAAACTATCGGGATCATTATCAATAATATTGTCCATATCTTTTGAATTTATCCCGTTTACACCAATTATACTCCAATCTTCTTTAGATTTTCCCATTAAATTCTTGATAATTTCTGTTTCAAAACCTGTACTCACATCCTTAGCATAACTGAATATTTCCCCTCCCTCCCGAAGATCGATAGGCTCCTGATATAGCGTAAAGTTGGACTTATCGATCATTTCATCTATTGTAAAATATATTTCAGTACCTTTTATTTGTTCGAATTCGAGTTCCCCATTACGATTATTTTTTATAACGGGATCCTCCAACAGGCTGGGTGCATTATATATCCCGAGATTTTTAATCGTTAATAAAGGTGCATCCGTTGTAAACGTCAAGCGGACAAATTGAGTACTTATCTCTTGAAATCTCAATACTCTTTTATACCCAATAGTTGTACCACTTGCTACCTCTCTAAAACTATCGCCGTCTTTTATCTCCAATTTGAACCCATGTACCCTTTGTCCAAGTTCAATGGCCTCTTGTAAAAGTAATCTATTAAAGATTGTTTTTTTTTCAAATTCCAATAGAAGTGATGCCGTTTGCACGCCATCATCAGTCGCCCAGAAGCTTTTGGTATCCCCATCGATTACTTTTAATGGACTATAGTCCTGTGCACTACCCCTATAGTTTGTGGCTGTAATCTTGGCCTTTTTTGCAAGGTCGACTTCAAATTCACGATCCATATGTCTCTTGAAATTCAAAAGAGCATTTTTATCCATCCCACTTATTTCCCCTGTTGGAGCAATAGCCAATCCCAAATCCAATGTCGAGCCTCTCCCAATTGATGTATAATAAAGATCTACTAAATTCTTTAGACTACGGGGACGCCTGTCTGAATTATAAAACCAAGTCTTGGGCCAAGAAAGTGTTGTATTTACCTCAGCCGGCACCCACCTTCCACCATTTTTCTCCCCGGTCCCCAATTTATTTAAAAACTCTGCATCGGAATTCCCAGGATATTTGCCCTTGGTTGTAATAGTGTTCCAATTAGTTTCCTCTCCGATTCCAGCTTCATTCCCTACCCATCGAATATCGGGCCCAACATCACTAAATATCAGTGTATTGGGTTGCATTTTTTTTACTTTGGAAAATATACTATCAAAACCATAATAACTTTTTCGATCGATATGTCTATCTTCATTGGCTCCTCCATAATATCCGGTACCTCCATTGGCACCATCGATCCAAAATTCAAAAATTTCACCGTATTCCGTCATTACCTCTTCCAACTGCTTATGAAAATAGTCTATGTATCCCGGCCTACCGTACTCTGCATGATGTCTATCCCAAGGTGAAAGATATACCCCTAATTTTATTCCGTACTTTTTACAAGATTTTGAAAGATCCTTCAATATGTCTCCCTCTCCATCTCTCCATGGGGTTGCTTTTACGGAGTAATCTGTATATTTACTTGGCCATAAACAAAATCCATCATGATGTTTAGCTACCAAAACCAACCCTTTAATACCTGCAGCGCTAGCAACTTCTGCCCATTGATCCGTATCCAAATTACTAGGATTGAAAAGTTTTGGATCAACATTACCGTAACCCCATTCCTGTTCAGTATATGCATTTAAGCCATAACTAACCAAACTAATGTATTCCATATTGTGCCAAATTAATTGATCTTCAGTTGGAATTGCTCCATAAGGTTCGGGGGGTGCTACTTTTGTGCTACAAGAAGTTAAAAAAATAATTACTAGGGGCACAAGGCCAGATTTAATCGACCCAACTAAATGCTTTTTCATTTTATATTTATAATTTCGGTTTATTCAAAATCGAACATATTATCCAAGGTCCTTATGGAATTTCAATTTCCTTAAAGACCAAATAAATAATTTTTTAAAAAATAGGGAATCTTGGAGTCAATCCTGTTATGACGAAGCTTTCTCCAAATTAGTTCTCAGATATTTAAGTGCCAATGTTATCTGGTTCTTAACCGTTTGCCGAGACACTCCCAATCTGTCAGCTATTTCGGAATGGGATAAATTTTCATTTCTGCTCAAATAAAATATATCCCTACATTTTTTTGGTAATTCATTTAAATATGAATCTAACTTATATTCCGTATCCTGCTTGTTAAAATTATCCTCCATTGAGTTAATTCTTAAAACATCATTAAATCTATCTATATCCACACTAACCCCTTTCTTATCACGAAAACAACGAAAACATTGAAACTTAACGGCCTGATATAGATATGCCGAAATATTTTCTATTTCGACCCATTTTTGTCTGTTCTTCCAAAACATCACGAAAATATCCTGTACTATATCCTCCGATAATTTTTTATTTTTCAAAACATTAAAAGCATACAAATAAATTTTTTCCCAATTTTCAAGATAAACTTCTTTAAACACCAATTTATAATCCATAATTGTAGAATTGGCATTCTTTTTAAACTTCGAACTCTCCTCTGCCATAGCAATGAATAAATTTCCAGATATTGAGTACCTCTGGCGTATTCCCCACGGATAAAAAAACCAAACCCGAAGGCTATATTGATAAATCACTCAATAATCCATTAATCCTGAATAACCGGCCCATTTTCATTAAAAATTAGAAAAGGTTTCAGGATACAATATTTAACTAATTATATAAAGAATGTTGTTTCAAGGGTCACTCTTCTAAATTACAACACTTCATTAACTTAATTGTCTCATAATCAATTTAAATTATTAATAATATACTATCATTTACAAAAAAAATGATATGATTTAAATGAGTTACAGTTCCTCTGAATTGATGAACCGTATAAAAATCATACATTTTCAAATTCAAGGTTTTAATTAAACCACTTCTCTAAAAATCATTTCAACCATCATACAAATGGATAAAATTGGAATCAACCTGGGATCCGAACGAATTTCAATATCATACAAACAATTGGCCTTTAGGGAAAAAAGACAAAATATTAATTAAAATGAGTATATTTAGTTTCTTAATTCCAAATTGCCTTAAACCAGTTCCAATACAGCAGGGCTTAATTTCATATTCATTTCTAGCTTCCTTCATGCATTAACCTTTTCATCTTCAAATAAATATCGGTATTCTCCATTATTCCAATAAAATTTTCCGCTCCTGGCCCATAAGCAAAAACAGGTACCATGGTAGCGGTATGATAATCAGTACTAAAAGCACCTGATACCGTTCCTTTTTCCATATCTCCCCCAACTATTGACATACCACCGGTTTCATGATCGGCAGTAATTATGACCAGTGTTTCACCATTTCTTGAAGCAAACTCCAACACCTTTCCGATAGTTCTATCAAAGTCCAACATCTCCTCAATTGTGTAAATGGTATTATTTCGATGGCTTCCCCAATCGATTTGCGAACCTTCTACCATTAGAAAAAATCCCAACTTATTCTTTTTTAAAATATTAATGGCCGTTTCGGCCGCTGTTGGCAGTAGATCTCCTCTTTCCGGCACTCTACCATTTTCTTTATAAGCTGTCAATCCGGCCAATTTGCCCTTCTTTACTTTTGAAATTGCCTCCATATCATTATAAATCTTATACCCTTTTTCCTTTAAATCAACAGTAAGGTCCTTTCCATCACTTCTTTCCTTGAAATATTTTAACCCGCCACCTATAAAAACGTCCACTTCGGATTTTAAAAAATCCAATGCAATAGCTTCATTCATTTCTCTATTTTTCTGATGGGCAATAAAAGATGCTGGCGTAGCATTGGTAATCGAAGAAGTAGAAACCAAGCCTGTGGCCCTGCCCAACTCCTCCATTTCCTCCAATATAGTTCGTACTGGAATAGTATCGTTATTTACCCCTATGGCGCCATTATAAGTTTTTATGCCAGTTGATAAAGCAGTAGCTCCTGCTGCTGAATCCGTAATATAACCGGAATACGATTGTGTCCGTGAAAACCCAATGTGCCTACAATTCTCAATAAAAAGTTCTCCCCGATTAGCTGTCAGGCCAGCAAATACTTGTGATACCCCCATACCATCCCCGATCATCAGTATTATATTTTTAGGTATTTTAGTTTTAAAATTATGGTGAAACATAGTAACACTATGGCTCGATCCTCCTAAATATTTCAATACGGAGTCCTTTTCTACTTTGGTTTTAGGATAATTAATTTGACCGTATGTCAATCCAGACAATAATAAAACAGTACTAATAATAAGCGGTTTGTATTTCATTGTAACTATTTTGATAATTTAAGAGATTAAAAACATTCATTATGCTATGGGGCTCAAAAAAACCTTCATCTAGACACAAAATCGTTAATTTTCGCTTGAATATGACAACTCAAGAGGAGTTCAATATTTAAAGTTTTAGTTCAAAAGATTTTATTTTATAGTTTTCAACAATTAATCTCCATTCATATTAAAATCAAGTTCAAATTCATGAAATTGATCTGTATTATAATTTGGCAGGTCAAAACCATAATTCCTCCACTGGTGAACAATACTTTTTGGTCTCCATGGTGAATAGGTCCTAACGCTAATTTTGTTTTGTATCGGCTTGAACTCCAATACTCTTATCCAACCATCGAACCAATCACCGCACAGAAGTTGATGTACTTTATTTCCGTGTATTCCAGTACTTGTCAACAAGCCCTTGTATTCAGGTAAATTTTCATGATGTCCGCTTAATACCAAAAAAATATTCGGATGTTTCTTTATAAGTTTATGCCATAATTGCTCTCCGCTATTTGCCGGTGGACTAGGTGGCAGGTAATTCGTTGTCCCATCCCGTTTGTTATTTCCCAACATATATGAGTGGGTCAATACAATAACGTTCTTATTTGAATTTTGGAGAATGATATCATTGGCCCATTTTATCATATCGTCGGTTGGTCCACATTCAAGACTTACTATCATAAAATCCATCCCCCCCGCATTAAAAAAATGGTAACTATTATCATAATTATCATTGGGCATGTAGCCATCATTTATCATTCTTCCCCCGTACCAATCTTCAGATTCATATCGGGAATATGGAAACATACTGTTGAAGTTGGTTGTATTCCTGGTACTATCATTTACAAGGTCATGGTTGCCAACTGCGAAACAATATGGTACATTCCCATCCAATAGGCTTATAGCATCGTTGGCATTCTGCCATTGATACGGCTCAAATTCTTCATTTACAATATCACCCACGTGTAGAACAAACTTAATATTATCGGGCTTTGAACGTTCAACCACCCATTTGCTCATAGAATTAAATATTTCCTTCCTGCTAGTTTGACGATATTCCGGACGGTCCTTTGCATACATCTGGGTATCTGGAAATACGATCAATGTAAAAGGATCATTTTCATTCATAGACTGGTTTGGAGACCTTAAAACGGAACATGAGGAGGACATCAATCCCAAAGACATAACCATAAAAAGATAATGTAACCTGGGATTCAATTTATGAAGTTTGTTCATTATAGTACATATTAACAATAGTCCATTCTATAAGAATCTAAAAGGACCGCCAAGTCAACGGCCCTTTTGATCCAACTAACTTAACTAACTCAACCGACTTGTATCTTTATCTAATTATAACCGGGATTTTCCGGTGCTAAATTGGGGTTATTTGATATCCTTGAAGTACCAATGGGAAAATAATAATATGCTTCCTTAAAATTTCGTATTACCGGATCGGCCGGTCCGATAGTCAATTTATAGGATTTAGTATCCCAGTCAAAATCCAAACTGGACAATCCATGCATCTCCTTTGAAAGTTCCTCTACCGCAATCCGCCATCTTCTAAGGTCCCAAAATCGATGTTCCTCAAAGGCCAGTTCCACCCTACGCTCTTGTCTAATTTTATCCCTATCCAAATCCGATAGGGATGCGATTCCTGCTCTGGTTCTAAGCAGGTTAATATATTCGATGGCCTCTTCCTTCTTTCCAAGCTCAAAGGCAGCTTCGGCCAAATTTAAAAGTACTTCACCATACCGATATACTATATAATCCGTATGTGATTCCCCCTGAAGTGCCTGTTCCTCGTATTCATTGATCATTTTTTTCAAAGGAAAATGAGTATGCGCTTTTGGGAAGGCAATGGATTGTCCATACCAGGGCTCTCCCTTATAATCACCAATCAAGGTTGGTGTAATAATATAATCTCCATTATAAAAAGTCCCTCCATGGGTCTTTAACCTGGAAGATTTAAAGGGAGCGCCTGGAAATAAAACTGATGCATAAAAACGGGGATCCTTATTTTGAAAAAGATTATCAATATCTACAAAACCACTTTGTAGATCTTCGTGATTTAATTTACCACTGCTTCCATCCGTATATTCAAAGCTTTCTACCATTTCCAGATAAACTGAAGTAGCGGCCCCCCAATTATTTTCAAATCCGGTCGGATAATTATAAAAATCATAGGAATGACCGACTTTATCCCTTCCGTGATACACTTTTGCGAAAATGATCTCGGAATTTTGCTCATCTAAAAATATATTCTGAAAATTTTCAGCTTTGTCATTTTTATCGTTATAAAGTGAAAAATGGCCGGAATTGAATATTTCCTTAGACGCATCATAGGATCTCTGCCAGTATACGGAGGCCTCCGATACAGGAAATCCTAACAAACCGTCCAATTGTTGGCTGCCAAAAGTAGCTATACTCGCAGCATACAACATGGCTCGGGATTTTAATGCTAAGGCAGTAAACTCGGTTACTCGACCATATTCATCGGAAACATCATGTAAACCGGCCACTACGGCATCACACTCTTCCGCTATGAAATCATAAACTTCTTTTTCACTATTACGACCTACAAATAGTTCTTCCTCAGGATCGTTTACTGATTGCGGTACAGTAATAATTGGAACACCCCCATATCTTTTTACCATTTCAAAATACGCAAAAGCCCTTAAAAATCGTGCTTCTGAGAGCCTATGCTCACGAATATCCTCATCAATCGGAGATTGGGCTACATTTTGGATAAAAGTATTTATTCGTCTGATTTGATCATAGCCCCAATACTCCCACACTCCTCCTGTTTCATTTAGACTCCCATCAATCCAAGAATCCGATGCATTGAGCACAAAGGCCTCCGCACCCATATAGGAGGGCTGGGTCATAATTGAAGAATTCTCAGAATATCGAAAGGGAGTGGACAAATATAGATCAGCGAGATTTGCGTCGATCAACTGTAAGTCCTCCCAAACAGCTGCACTGGAAATTTTATCTAAAGGCTGTCGCTCAAAAACATTGGAACAACCGACTATTCCTAAGAAAATGAAAATTGTTACGTATAAAGTAGAATATTTCATGATTTACGTCTTGAATTTAATTTTTATAATGAAATGCTTAGTCCAAATGAATATGACTTGTACAACGGATATGTCCAACTAGTTCCAATTCCCTCTGGATCAAAATCAAATTTCCCAAGCTTATTGAAAGTCAAAACATTGTATCCTGATATAAACAATCTTAATTTGTTCAAATTAATCCTATCCAACACTTCTTTGGGCAAACTATATCCGATCGAGAAGTTTTTAAGCCTTAAATACCCGCCCTCTTTCAACCAAAAATCAGAATTCCTCCCGTGCAGATAAGAATTTGTATTCGTGGAAAGAGGGAATTTTGCATCCGGATTTTCTGGGGTCCATCTGTCATTGAACAAGAATTTATATGAATTCCAAACATAATTAATGCTTGGGACCCTCATATTTTGGTCAAAATTAATATTGAAATCGGAGGCCCCTTGCCATAACATACTAGCATCAAACCCTTTATATTCAAAAGTGGTATTGATTCCGAACATAATTTCCGGTGTCCCCCCTTTGCCAATTACTTCCTGATCACGCCAATCGATCCTCTTGTCTCCATTTACATCTACGTATTTAATCATCCCCGGTTGCAAGGAGACATTATTGTTCGAGTCATAATCTATATCACTATTATCAATTTCTTCTTGGGTTTGGAACAATCCATCCGTAAGATAACCGAAGGTCCTATTGACCCAATTTCCTGATCTTTTTTGTTGTCTTTCCTGATCCGGATCGGTATATTCCTGTTCGGTCCAATCTTCATATTTTGCCCTTGATCTAGAAACATTGGCACTTATGGAATACTTAAATTGATTATTGTAGTTCCTATGGCTCAAGACCAGCTCAAATCCCCTATTTGAAAGACTATTGATATTCTCCTGTGGCAAGCTAGCTCCAAATGTATTGGGCAGAAGAGAGGTCCTTCTACCTAAGACACCATCTCTTAATCGATAAAAATAATCGAATTCAAAACCTAATCTTCCATTCCATAAACTTCCTTCCAAGGCAGCATTGTACGTATAAATATCTTCCCATGTTATTGCAGGATTGGAAATACCATTATCACGGATGGTTTTTATTGCTGAATTCCCAAAGGCATATTGGGAGTTAAAACTATATGTAGATAGATATTGATACCCCCCTACACTATCATCGCCATCATATCCTGTATGGCTAAATGTAGCTTTCAATTTTAAGTTGTCAATAAAGGACAGTTTATTCTTGACAAAGTTCTCTTCCGATATTCGCCAACCCAATAATAAACTCGGAAATAACCCCCATCTATAAGACTCCGAAAATCTTGATGATGCATCGTACCTAATAGTAGATTCCAAAAGGTACTTGGATTTATAGGAATAATTTAATCGTCCTGCGTAACTCATTCTACTATCTTCACCGGCACTCCCATTAGTACTCATATTCTCACTTGATCCGGCAAAACTTTGATCAATATTTCCTGAAATAAACCCATCCTTATATGCAGAAAACCAGTTGGATCTATTATCTATGACTTCGCTTACCAACAAACCTTTGAAATCATGATCGGAAAACGAATTCTCGTATTCCAAAAAGCTCTGCAGGGTTAATTGACGAGAACGGTTATTGCTCTCAGTCAAACTATAAATACCAGCTGTTGCCGCCACCGTATAACTATCATTGATCCTATCATAATTATAAGTTGAATATGGTTTCGTCCACTTTTTTCCATACGTTTCATCCCCAACATAGTTTCCCCTAACCTTAAGTGATAACCCCTTTATGAATGGAGTATCGTATTTCAATGACAAGGCCGCAGTATTATATTGTCTGTCCGAATCGTTATATCCTGATAAATTCCGGTTGGTCTTGATCAATGGTTGATGGGAACTTCTTCCTACCCAAGGTGTTTTAGTCGGATCTGGGTAAGAAGCTGGAAATCTATTGGTTGTAGTCCCTATAGTCTGAAAAATCTCATGACTTGAAAAGGGAACGTCATTATTATCGGTTATACGTGATGCAATATCTACGCCAACAGACAAATCCTTTGAAATATTCACATCCACATTGGATCTGAGATTATATCTTTTTAATTTTACACCACCAGCTTTATATATCCCATCCTGCTGCATATGCCCGATAGATAAAAAATATTTAACGTTTTCACTACCTCCATGCACATTCAAATTATGGTTTTGCATTGGGGACCATTTTTGGATTACTTCATCGTACCAATTGGTATTGGGGTAATCCACACTAGTTCCATTTTTAAACAATTCAATTTCTTCATCACTATAAGTTATTGGTGCGGAACCATTAAATTTAAAAACCTCGTTCTGTATGATGGCATATTCCCATGAATCAACGAATTCAGGATAGACCGTCGGTGCCTGTACGGAGTAGGAAGTATTAAAATTGATCGATGGCGCTCCTTCACTACCCCTATGGGTAGTAATCAAAATAACTCCGTTACCCGCTCTTGACCCATATATGGCGGCTGCAGCGTCCTTTAAAATAGAAAACGACTTAATTTCCTCAGGGTCAATGTTATTATAATTATCTTGTTCGATTCCATCCACTATTACTAAAGGATTGCCAAATCCCCGGATACTTATACTAGGATTGGAACCTGGTTTCCCCTCTGATTGCTTGCTAATTATCCCAGGTAAGGTACCGGCCAATGATTGTCCAATAGAGGCAACCGGGACACGGGTTAGTTCCTTAGTAGAAATAGTTGAAACCGACCCCGTAAGGTTCACTTTTTTCTGTGATCCATAACCTACCACAACAACCTCCTCAAGTGAGGAAGTATCTTCTTGCAAATTAATGTTCAGTATGGTTTGCCCATTAATTTCTATCTCTTTTGTCTTATATCCTAAATACGACACTACAATTGTCGATTCTGGATCAATAATTTTTAAATTAAATTTACCGTCAAAATCTGTTTGGGTTCCATTTGTCGATCCTTTTTCAATTATACTCGCACCCGGCAGAGGGATCCCATCCACATCAGTTACAGTTCCATGAATTTGGGATTGTTGCTGTAAAATAAAAGACCCATTTTTTACTTTATCCGTATTGATTTCATTATCCGTCTTTGGCCGGCGTTTCAACATAATCTGCTTGCCCAAAACCTCATAATAGGTTGGCTCACCTGCAAATAATTTGTCCAATACAGTAAAACAATTTTCATTTTTCACATTAAGAGATACTATTCTATTCAAATCCACAGCACCCTTCCCATAAAAAAATTTAAAATCCGTTTCATTCTGGATTTCGTTAATTACCTCCATTATTGTAACACCTCGTAAATTCAAAGTCATTTTCTTATACTGTGCATAAGTATTTGCCTGAATTTTAAATAGCGATATAATTAATAATAAAACAGTCAGTTTCACTTTTAAGTTATCATTTGGTTTGTAACTACAGCTGTAGTACTTAAATATTTTTTTCATACTTTTAGTTGATTTTTAGTGTACTCGAATAGCATTATGAATCGGTTTATAATCGGGGAATGGACCAACATTCTCCGATTTTTTTGGTCATTTTTGGTTATTTTATGTCATTTGTTTTATGTGTGTTATTAGTTAATAATTATCTTACCATCCTTGTTTTTGTATTTAAATGAGGAATATTTACTGAAGACATCCAAAACCTGTTCTATGGATTCGGTATCGAATATTCCGGTAAAACGGAGATCACCCAACGATTCATTCTGATTTACAATCGATACATTGTAATGGCGCTGTAGTTGTAACAATATATTCCTGAAGGTCTCTTCATCAAAATGTAATTTACCTTCTTTCCATAGTATATAATTCCGTGCATTAACTTGTTTAGAAATTATCCCCCCCTCACTTCGGTTATAAATAGCCATTTGATTGGGCACAAGCCTTAATTCCTTTTGACTGCTTGATTCTTTATCATTATAATCAACCCCAAGTGATCCCTCTAACAAAACCACCTCGGAGGTTCTGTTTTCTTCATATACAGAAATATTGAATTTAGTTCCATATACCAAAGCATCTATATCCATGGAATGGACAATAAAGTTATTCTTGATGTCTTTGGCCACTTCGAAGTAACCTTCTCCTTCCAAATAAACCTCTCTAGGTTTGTCAGAAGGAAATTGTACAGGGTACCTTAAACTTGATCCAGAATTAAGATGCACCAATGTACCATCGGATAATTTTAATTGAATTTTTTTTCCAAAAGGCACATATAATCTATTATATCTCAATTTAAAATTATCATTATAGGCCTTTCCAACTTGATATTGGATAGCCCCTTTCTGGAACTGGCCTTGAACCTCTCCCTCGGAATCGATCAACAATTGACTTTCCCCATCAATTATTTCCTCCAAGGTTCCATCATCCAGTTCTATAACAACATTATCCGAATCAATGGTTCTTAAAGTATATAGATTCCCTCGGTTCTCTAAGAGGACAAGGGAAATACCCAGCACGACCAGGATAACCGCAACCATTTTTAGAATCCTACTTTTATTATTTTTAAAATTAGGACGACCTATAAAAACATCATTTGTTATAGTTCTGTCGATGCGCGAATATAATTTCCTTTGTAGTTTGTTTTTTTTCCCGTGTAAAGAGCCTTTCCACTGCTCCACATCTTGAAATGAATCTAAATACCCATCCAAGATTTCTTTTTCCATTTCGGTAGCAGTCCCGCCGATATATTTATCAATTAATTTTTTAATCTCCCTTTCAATCATATAGAACTATTAGAACAATATTACATTTTTACGTATAATCTGGACTTCACGAGTCCTTCTACTATATAGTTCCATTTTTTCGATAGAAGTACCGATTAAGAGGTAATAATTTTTATTTTTTGTTGAATTGTACGTTCCCCAACTTATCTATTTAAAAGTAGGATTAGTATATTTATTCATATAATAATAGCTATTACCTGCCTTTCCTGGGATAATCAATAGCCTTATTTCCGTCAACAATTATTTGATCATTTAAGTAAAATTTAATCGCTTATGGCAGAACAAGTGTTACAATATCTACCCCCTATATCTTTAAAGAAACTTGTAGTACAATTTTTAGGGAAACCTACAATCGTGGGTTATTCGTTCTACATCTTGTTCAATGATTGGTCTTTCATCCAAATTTTCAGTGGCATAATTTACCGTTGTACCAATTAATTTAACATCTCTTTCAAAAGAAAAAGAACACTACTACCTGAAAAGATCAAGGCCTGTACCTAGGTTACCGAGATTCTCTGGATCTTCTTTGGCATCCATAAGGCCAATGCCCTGGAGGTAAGCAGGCACACGGCTAGGGAAAAACTACAAAAAGTGGCCTAAGGGATGTAAGGTGTCAAGACTCCTAGGGAATCCTGCCCCAAAATCAACAAAAATGTACTTCCCACGCTAAAAAATACGTCAGTATCCATACCAATCAAAAATGCCGCCCAATAATAGAAATTGTACGGCATTCGTTTACATATTTATCCAAAATCAATCTTACTCCTGAATGTCCCTAAATGGTTTTTTAGCGACCTCACTTTCACTAAAAATACAGGTAATAATTTGGTTATCTATACAAAGTAAAATGTCCGAAAAACTGTTGCTTATCCTCATCATTCGCGTTCACTTCATACCAATAATCCCCCGTAGGTACCGCTTTACCATCATAATTACCGTCCCAGCCGGACACCTGGTCCAAAATGGCCACTACCCTACCATAACGATCATAGATCTTAACTTCCATATTAGGAAAATAATCCCTATTTCCAGGGTACCACTCATCATTTTTATTGTCTCCATTGGGAGTAAAGAAATTAGGTATTTCCAACATACCCGTAAATTTGAACGGAATGGATATTGTAGCCTCGCACCCCATGCGATCTACCGCCCTAACCGTTACATTGGTATCCTGATTGGATAAAAATACGTTGACATCACCATAAGGGTCCCCTTGGAAAAAATATTCGTAATCCCCAAAACCTCCCGTAGCCGTTGCAGTAACCTCATTTGGACCCGTCTTGACCGCAGTCAAGGTCAATGGTTCATATACCTCCACACTAAAATCTACCGAAGTGGCACATCCATTTTCATGATAAATATAAACAGTATGATCCCCGGCCGCCAAATCCCCAAAAACAGTCTGGGTATTGGCCAAGGTCATATCGTCCGCATCCAGTGAAAACAGAAGTCTAGGCATTAAGCTCGGATCCGTCATACGAATGGTAACGGTACTATTTGGGAAAATCCCCTCACATCCATATTCTACGATGGGCTCTGAACTTAGGTCTACACCAATGGTGATCGGAACAATGGCATTTGCCTCGCACCCCATGGCATCGCGAATGAACACTACATAGGTTTCGCCACCCATTAGGTTATCAAAAAACAGGGCATCGTTTCTAACAAAAACTTCGTCGCCCACAGAATTTGGTCCGATAATCCTGGTCTCATAATACTCCGTACCACTTACCACATCCAAAAAGGGCGTTCCCCCCATAACGGTGAGTTGTGCCGACCCGTCAGCGGCATTGATACAGGTTTCCGGAGAGGTATCCACGTCCGCCACTACCAATTCTTCGGGTTCCGTAATGGTTACTTCCTGTAAAATATTACATCCCAGTTCGTCCTGTACTATTATCTCATAAGTGCCAGGTGGCAAATCCGTAAAGGTGAACGTATTTGGATTCAGGGGATCTTCCCCTTCAAAGAATTCACTTAAGGTGTCGGATATGGAAAAACGAATCTTCCCGGTACCGCCACTGGCCTCAATAATGACCTGCCCATCTATATCCCCATAACAACTAACGGGTACCATTTCCAAACGGTCCAATATCAATGGGTCTTTGGGAGTTATCAAAACTTCCCCGGAAATAGCGGTACATCCGAGACTGGTTGCATAAACATAGTACGATCCCGGTGGCAGATCCCTGAATATACCGGAACTTTGAGGCCCTCTCACAATATCGGTTGCCACAGGGAGTCTTGGCACCCCCGGGGTTCCACTATCCAGATCATTGTTTACCAATGTATAGATATAATTTCCTACCCCTCCAAATGCCTCGGACCTTACAATTCCGGTCGGTTGTCCGGCACACTTAATATTTGCATCTACCAGATCAAGGGCTATTACCAAAGGTAAGGCAGGATCAAGATTAATTTCATTCGACTTCTGCTCAGGACAACCATTGCCATTTTGCACATCAAATTGGTATGGGCCCGGATTGAGATTTACGTCCGGTATTACAATCTCAACGGTAACTACACCGATCCCTCCAAAGGAAACAAAAGGATCGGTGGTGCCGGACCTGCGATAGAAATACTCCATTCCGGCCACTGGATTGGCAATAGTCAGTTCCATACGGCCCTCATCCCCGCAACCGGGAGCCAAAGTCTCCACAAGATCGGCATCTACCGGCAATGGATCTTGGATAAAAACGGGTAGGGTCGTAAAACTACATCCCCAGCCGTCATAGACCACTATGGTATAATTGCCTGTAGGAAGGTTAGGGAAGACCGCGGATTCCTGTAATCCACTAGTATTTAGTATATTACCGGAGGTATCCAATCTATTCAACTGGAACAGATATTCCTCGCCATCACCATTAATATCCTCTCCACCACTCATATTATAGGCCTCGATTATTCCATCATTGGATCCGGGACATAGCAAAGGCTGCACAATTCTAATATCGGCGGCTATCGGTACCGGCGGACTAATAATGAAGTCTTCCAAAACCACGCAACCACCAGAATCCCGGATACCTACACGATACGTACCACTTATTAAATCGCTGAATATATTGTTGGTTGAAAAGGAAGCGACCATAAGGTATACCCCCGGAGCCGTTTCCAATTCCAATTGATATTCGTAGCCTCCCCAGCCACCATCGCCTGACACCGTTATTTCTCCCCTTCCCGGAATAAAGCAGGTTACATCCGCCGTTTGGGCCGGTGTAGGATCCAAAGGCCTGTCCGGTCCGTGTACCGTAGTGGTATTACTAACGGTATCACAAAATGGACTATCCACTGCCTCTACCCGTACCAGTAAGTTGCCCGCAGGTACTCCCGTAATTATTTCAGGGCTATTGATCGGATTGGCCGTATCAAAACTACCACTAACCCCTGTACTGATCTCCACACCTGAGGCATCACGGGAAAAAACTTCATAATTATATACACCGGTATAATTATTGACCTCAATACTGATTTCCCCGTCAGACCCGTTAAAACAGGTTACCGGTTTCACCTCGTTGATAACAGCTTCTATAAGGTTGTAATCGGGCACATTATAGGTTGGGGTAACAAATAAACAACCGCCATTGTCAATATCCCTCACCGCAAAAATATAATCGCCGGGCGTATCCAAGTCCCATACAACCCTATCCGTACCGGCAGAAGAACGCGAAGGTTCGGTTCCCAGAGGTAAAATTTCCACTTCATAGTTACCTGGGCCTTGATCTATAATAATCTCCACTGTACCGGCCATTACCCCGGATCCAGATGCGTCGCAGGTAATCGGGCTAAGCTCGTTAAAACTAAAGGTCAACCCTGAGGGAGGGGCCAAATTGACCGTATCGGTAATTTCGCAACCGTTATCGTCCCTTATGGTAACAATAATGGTCTGTGGTCCGCCATTATCAATAATCTCAAAGGTATTGCCACTCTGAAAATTGGTCCCGTCGAACACCGGGCTACCGTCATTTATACTGTAAGTGTAGGGACCTGTACCTGTAAGCGTTCCCGTACCATCCCCATTGGTATCCGCATAGGCGGTTATTATTGTGGTATTAAAGGTATTGCTGGAAGGGTTACAGGCAAAAGGAGGTGCTGTTGCCGCTGCCATTAATGCCGTAGGTTCTACAATGCTTGCGGGTACACGTGGCGATGTACACCCCCTAGCGGAAACTACCTCCACCTCATAATTGTCCGCAGTTAAATTGTCAAAAATGGCATCGGCCTGACTTATTACCAAACCACCGCCACTATCGTACAAATTATAAACAAAAGGCCCGTCCGTTGCCGATGACGCTAACAAATCTACCGAAATACTGCCATCGGCACTTCCGAAACAAGAAATATCCTCTTCGGTAACAGTATCTATCAAAGGTTGGTCTACCGTAATAATTTCTAC
>CBFGWQ010000037.1:0-24687 GCA_965652575.1 uncultured Arenibacter sp.
CCAATATAAGTTAATAGCCTTGGAACCCTTTATAGTATCCGCCCGAAAATACAGGCCCCAAACATTTAAGGATGTTGTTGGGCAACAGGCCATTACCAACACCCTGACCAATGCCATAGACAATGACCATCTGGCCCAGGCACTATTGTTTACAGGTCCCAGAGGAGTAGGAAAAACTACCTGTGCACGTATTTTGGCCAAGCGGATCAATCAGGATGGCAGAACGGACGAGAATGAGGACTTTGCCTTTAACATCTTTGAACTGGATGCCGCTTCCAATAATTCGGTAGATGATATCAGGGAGCTTACAAGTCAGGTCCGCATACCTCCACAAGTTGGAAAATATAAGGTATATATTATTGACGAGGTACACATGCTGTCCCAGGCCGCCTTCAATGCTTTCCTAAAGACGCTGGAGGAACCACCTGCCCATGCCATATTTATATTGGCCACCACGGAAAAGCACAAAATTATCCCTACAATACTATCGCGCTGCCAGATCTTTGATTTTAAACGTATTACCGTTAAGGACGCCGCCGAGTACCTTAGATATATTGCAGAGAACCAGGAAATAGAAGCCGAAGACGATGCACTTCATATCATAGCCCAAAAAGCGGACGGCGCAATGCGCGATGCCCTATCGATCTTTGACAGGGTGGTGAGTTACTCGGGTAAAAAATTGACCCGGAAAGCCGTCACCGAAAATCTGAACGTTCTGGATTACGACACCTATTTCGCAGCTACCGATCTTATTCTAAAGCATGATATTCCAGGTCTATTGGTCCTTTTTAATGAAACCTTGGCCAGAGGTTTTGACGGACACCATTTTATAAACGGCCTGGCCTCGCATTTTCGGGATTTAATGGTATGCCGGCACCAAAACACCATAGCCCTCCTGGAAGTTGGGGAGGAGGCCAAAAAACACTATGGCGAACAGTCCAAAAATACTGGTGACAGCTTTTTATTATCGGCAATCGATATGGCCAACGATTGTGACATAAAATACAAGTCCAGTAAAAATCAGCGTCTTCTAGTTGAACTGACCTTAATGAAATTGGCCTCCATCGATTTTGATGGAGAAAAAAAAAAGTCTGAATCCTTAGGGAACGGTCGCAACAAACCGGATTTTATCATCCCCGCTTCTTATTATAAAGTGGATTGGCCCTCTAGGGTAGGGAACGAAAGCAAACCCAACATACCGGAAACCAAAACAGCCCAAACCGAATCCCCTACGGCCCAATACCCTTCTGTTGAGGAACAAACACCACTAACACAATCATCCCCACCAAATATCGACCAAAAGCCGCAGGGAAACGAGGGAATGGACATTGCAAACATTGCGGAGAAATCCAATCCGGTGCCCAGAACCCAAATCAACATAAAATCTACCGAAAGGAGGGTTTCCGGTCTTTCACTTTCCAGCTTAAAGGCCAAAAAGGAGCATCAACTGAACAAAAAAGAGGATGTTATTGATGAAAGCAACCTTCCCAAAGCCAATTTTACAGAGGAAGATATGCAGAAACATTGGTCGGATTTCGTAGAAATCTTGGACAATGATGGACGGAAAATTTTGGCATCCAACCTGCATTCCGATGTACCAAAGCTTATCGACAATTTCACCCTTTGGATAGAATTGCCAAATGGCACCATGAAAAAGGAGATTGAGCGCGAAAAGTACGACCTAATGGAGTATTTAAAACAAAAGCTCAACAATCATTTTATACAACTGCGAATAACCGTAAATGAAGCCACTACCAAGAAATTTGCATTTACCCCGGAAGAAAAGTATCAGAAATTAAGGGAGAAAAATCCGGCCATCGATCTTTTGAGAAAAGAGTTCGATCTGGATATTTAGCGCTTTTCCAACTTTATCCTCCAAATATAAAACAACATTACCAGAGCATTGATCAAAAGCCCCAAAGACTCCCTGGCGTGTTCTATATTATCTATATTTCCCATTCCTATAGCAACTCCTTCAAATTGCTCCGGCCAGAAAATCCACGCCCCTATCAAATAGGCAAAAGTCAGCACTATGGGAACCAATAGGTTTAACCTACCTATAAAAAATAAAAACGAGGCTACAGCCGCTATTCCGTATATAAAATACCACACCATAGCATCGGGATCATTATACTGTAACCATGCCGCCCAAACAAACAATATGGTAAATACGCCCGAAAATATCTTGGAAAAAAACCGCATACTAAGAATTTATAAGGTGGTCCTCTATAATACCGTACACTTCCGTTGCCAAAAGTTTGTCCGCTAACGAAGCACTTTTTTTATTGGTTATCAATATTGGATGATCTTTGGAATCTTCGGGCATCCTACCATGTGACCCTTTAACCAAACCGGCATCCAAGGGAATAATATCCATTACCGTTCGGAAACCCATTTTCTTTTTCAACAACTTCCAAATTACTTTTGGCATCAAGAATTTATCCTCGGGATCTGTCAGCATCTCTACCGGGTCGTATCCCGGCTTTTTATGAATATCCACCATTCTTGCATAATCAGGTGCCCTTTTATCATCCAACCAGAAATAATAGGTAAACCAAGAATCCTTATCCGCTATCACCACCAGATCCCCACAACGTTCATGATCTAACCGGAGCTCCTTGATCCCATCCCCGGAAAGTACTTGCTCTACCCCTTTTAGGCCCTTTAACAACGTTTTTATAGTATCCAAATCCCCTTTATCCCTTACGTACACATGGGCCAACTGATGGTCTGCCACCGCAAACGCCTTACTTGCTCCCGCATCCAATAATTCCAATCCCCTTTCCACTCGAATGCCAAGATAACCCTCCTGTCTGAGTATTCTATTTAAATGGATGGGATTGTTCACATTGGTTATCCCATATTCCGAAAGTAATATAATATGGGCCGATTTGGCCTCATAATATTCCACCAACTGCTTTACTACATTATCGATCTCTCTCAGGTCCTTTGCAATTTTGTCGAAATCGGTACCAAAGCGCTGCATATTGTAATCCAAATGGGGCAAATAGACCAAGGTAAGGGTAGGATCATATAAAATATCGGTCTTTAGACTGGCATCGGCAATCCATTGACTGGATTTTATAGATGTTTTTGGGCCCCAAAAGTGGAAAAGCGGAAATGTACCCAATTCCTTTTGCAAATGGTCCCTTAGCTCCGCCGGGTGGGAATACACATCCGGGATTTTTCTTCCATCCGCCAAATAATTGGGCCTAGGGGTAACACTGTAATCCACATTGGAATACATATTGTACCACCAGAACATATTGGCACAGCTAAAATGGTTATCCAGCCTTTTAAGTTTGTCCCATATTTTTTCGGATCGTATAAGGCTATTGGATTGACGCCAAAATTTTACCTCGTGCTCTTCCTTAAAATACCAGCCATTACCAACTATACCGTGTTCGGAAGGTGTTTTACCGGTTAAATAAGTGGCTTGCACAGCACAGGTAACGGCAGGCAATTGTGGTGTAATCGTTGCCGAAGCGCCCCTCTCCAAAAAAGATTTGATAAAGGGCGTATGCTCCCCGATCAATCCCTTGGTCAATCCTACAACGTTAAGCACTACGGTTTTCTTCATTCCTTAAATTTTACCCTTTAACCATTCTATTTCACGGACAATACAATTGGACAGTTCGGTTTTTAGATCTTTGGGCAAGACATCCCAAGTATAGGTCTCTATCTCCAATTGGTCCGAAAACTGTTCTTTCCTTAGATATTCCAACACCTTCAGTATTTGGTCCTGGGTAGAAAATAAATGATCGTATTTTTCCAAAAAAATAGGTACATGAAAATGGGACCTTAACTCTTTGGCTTTGGAACGTTGCTCCAAAACCTCGGGCAGATCCTTATAGGTAACCACTTTATCCCCAATCTTTTCGGTAACTTGGTGCAGATAGGTGGGTTCGTTAAACTTACTTAAGGATTGCCAAACAGCCTCATTTTCACCTTCCTTAAACAGCATTTTAAGGGCAGAGCTTACTTGTATTTTACCCACCTTTATGCCAGCTTTGGCAAATTTTGACAAAGTATGTTCCGGCTCCTCATAGGCCAATGAAAAATGGCAAACATCATAACAAACAGTTATATGTCTTAGAATTAAATCCTTGGCAGTTTCCCCGGTACACCCCAAAACAGTGATCAATTTTTGGGTAGCTATGGGAACCAAATAATCATCGTAAAAGTGAATTACCTCATCGCTGTTCTCTATCATACCATCCGGTTCCGGTTCAATATCCAAATGCAGGTATTTACCGGTATTCCTTTCTATTTCCACCAACTGCACAACAATCTCCGACATACTTTCGGCTCCCTTTACAAAGGCTTTTTTCAAAGCATCATCAGAAGGATGCCAATGTCTATAACTAATGGGGGAAGTAGAAATACCTCCCGAAATACCCTCCGGAATCAAAAAAACCAATTGGTCAAAAAGTCGCTTGGTATAATCCAGTCGTTCTTTGGTGGTCCAATCCGGGGCATGTACCATATCCTTTACCCTTTCATTGTGAAAGTTTCCGTAAGGAAATCCGTTCATGGTAAAAACATAGCATTGATTATTATCCAACCAAGCCTTGAAATCCTTCAAATTACTACCTTCATTAAGCCCTACACTGGCTAGATTGGACAAACGCAAACCGAGACCAAAGGGGGACCGTGGGGCCACTTCCCGCTTTATTTTGGGAAGATATGTTTTTAGGCTATCATACGTCCGCTCCCAATCTTCACCAGGATGAATATTACTACAATAGCTAAGATGATATTTGTTTTGTATTAACATATAATGTTGGATTCTTTGGGTTTATACTTTTCGTTCAGCCATACAATTGCTTTTTCCATAATGGAAATATCAATTTCGTGCACATCGTGTTTGGCACCTATTTTTGGTATCAAGGTAATGGTAAGTTCCCCGCCCAAATGCTCCCTAAATTCCTGGATGCCATTTAATAATTCAATTAAATCACTATCCTTATGTAAAGGGATATGTAAATTGAACCCAATTTGTTCCAAAACCTTTAATATGCGGTTCAAGGTCTCCTTATTTATCAATCCTATAAAATGGGCATACACCAGATCCAAGGCCATACCAATGGCCACGGCCTCACCATGTCTCAGTTGGTAATTGGTCATATATTCCAGTTTATGGGCTGCCCAATGGCCAAAATCCAAAGGTCGTGAAGAACCGCTTTCAAAGGGATCCCCCCCCTGGGCAATGTGTTCCATATGCATTTCTGCACAGCGATAGATCAAGTACTCCATGCACTCCATATTACGGGCCTGAAGCAGGGTACTGTTCTCCTCGATAAAATTAAAGAATACCGCATCCTTGATCAGCGCCACTTTTACCGCCTCCGCTATGCCCGAAATCCAATCGCGCTGCTCCAGGGTGGTTAAAAAATTACTGTCGTTTATTATGGCATAGGCCGGAGCAAAAGTCCCCAGAAAATTCTTTTTTCCTAAAATATTAAAACTATTCTTTACCCCAACGGCCGAATCGTTCTGGGAAAGCACTGTGGTAGGGATCCGTATCAATTTCACCCCCCTGTGGGCTATGGCGGCCGCATAACCTACCATGTCTATGATAGCACCTCCCCCAATGGCAACGACAAAAGAATGCCTGCAGATCCTATTATCGTTTACGGCATTCAATATCCGCTCCACGTTATCGTAATCGTTCTTACACTGTTCCCCACCTGCAATCACAATTTGCTCGGTCAAATGTATTACCGACCTATTTTTTTCGCAATAGGACCTAATATCGGCACTTAGATTTGGATGACAGGCCAGTACGCCCTTGTCCAATACAAAAAGTATTTTTACATCCCCTTTCTTGTTATACCCATTTATAATTTCCCGGAACAAGGGATTGTCCAAATTAAAGATGTATTCCGTGAAATGTAACTTATATTCATAAGATACTTTAAAGGATTGCTCTATTGGTCCGTAATGCGACATAATTTTAAAAGTTAGGTAACTGCGAACAGTTTTGATAAATAAATAGATAAGGGCAATAACAACAATATAACTATCCCTACCCACCAATGGGAAAAGCCTACGGCCAGGCTTGCGTCCAAAACAATGATGGATATTACCCCGGCCATCACTGCCTTTTTTATGTTCTTGGGCGAATTATCCGAATATGCCTTCAGCAAAGGCCTGAATATAAAAAACCCGAACAACAGTAAAAATGGAACGGCTTCCAATACATTAAGGCCCAAAGTTGAAAAAAGGACCCCTATTCCCAAGATCACACTACTATACAATGCTCCTGCCAAAATAATATGGCCCTTATTATTTCCATGTACTTCCCCCCTACTAATAAGGGTTATGGCCGCTATATATATTACGGGAAAAATGAAGAACCCCCAATAGCTATAATTCCCTAAAATGGTTATCCCCAAAAGTAAATTCAAACCTCTGCAAATTCCCATATTAAGGGGTCCAAAAAAGGAATGGTGTTTCCCAAAGGCATCGTACAAAAGAATGGAAAGCCCTAAAGTAACCGCTACCATTCCACTTACGGAACCTACCAAAAATGAAAACAAAACCCCTAAATTCATCAACACACCTCCAAAGACCGCAGCAGATCGCACAGAAACCAGTCCTGAAGGAATGGGCCTTTCCGGGCGCTCCACCTTATCCAATTTAAAATCGAAGACGTCGTTGAGAACCACACCGGCGGCATAAAGGAACACTGAGGAAAACACCAACAGGGCTATGTCCCAAAGCTTGGAAGTATTCCAATCCGTATTTAGGGAGATTCCCGTTAATACGCCCGAAATGGCCGCTCCCGCCAAAACATCGGCAGCAGCCGTGGGTAGATTTGCTGGTCTGGCAAGCCTTAAATATCCTTTCAATACAGGATCCATTATACTATTTTATCCGCATCAACCTTAGGTTCCTGCCCTCGCAAAACACTATTGTCGTTATATAATTTAGTTTGATTGATGCCCTGGGGGTTTAACCAATCGGATTCTTTCATTTTACCGTTCTTCCCAAAAATTTCCAATGCATTTTGGTAACAGGTCTTAACTATGTCCGATTTGGCAATTCCCCTTTTCAACATCAGGGAGGCCGTTTTTGGTACTGCCAAGGGGTCACTAACCCCCCAGTCCGCAGAACTATCCACAATAATACGATCGCTACCAAAATTTCTTACTACTTCCACCATTCTCTCGTTCCCCATTTTTGTTTTTGGATAAATGGTAAAGGCTGCCCAAAAACCACGATCCAATACATCCTTAACGGTTTCTTCATTGTTGTGGTCTATCACCACCATCCCCGGATCCAGGCCGTGTTCCAAGCAAACCTCCATACTTTTTAAGGTGCCCGACTTTTTGTCCCTATGCGGGGTATGTATCTGTACCGGAATATTCAGTTCTTTGGCCAACTCCAACTGCATTCTAAAATATTTATCCTCTGCAGGGGTCTGATCGTCATAACCAATTTCCCCAATGGCCACCACATTCTCCTTGTGCACGTACAATGGCAATAATTCAATTACCTGTTCCGCCAAGGCCTCATTATTGGCTTCCTTGGAATTTAACCCAATAGTGCAATAGTGATGTATCCCGAACTGACTTGCCCTAAAAGGTTCCCACCCCACCAGGCTACTATAATAATCTTGGAACGACCCCACCTGTGTACGTGGCTGCCCCAACCAAAATGAAGGTTCTATAATGGCCACTACACCTGCCGCTGCCATTGCCTCATAATCATCGGTTGTCCTGGAGGTCATGTGTACGTGTGGATCAATAATCATCATTTTCTCTTCCATAATAATATTGTATGCTTTAATTGATTAACGCTTCTAAAATTCAAATGTTCTACCACCACCTTGGGAATGTGCCCCATATGGTACAAATCCCTATTCCAAAGGCAGCTCCAACCGATAAAGTTAATTAATTAATGGGGTATATCAATTATAACCGGCCCATTTTAAAAGTGTTTTAACAGAAAACCGAACCGTCCGTTTTAATCCGGCCCTAAAGATTCCTTCTTATATTTATTGTTATGATCCCTGTTAATGAACCCATCTTGAATTCAATATTTCAATTCCATAGCGCTAAAATTGGCCAATACATCTTCCTTGTCCCCCGTACCCTTAAAAACAAGGCATAGGGCATCAAAATCCTTGGTAGGGGTCACCGGTACAAGATAGTTCTTCTTTGCCCCATTTTCTTTATCAAAATAGGTAAAGGAAGTTTCCCCGATAAGTGTTCCATCGGGACTATTTTGCCTAATTTCCACTTTTCCGCCATACGGATGGTCGGCCCCAAAATACAGGAACAACTCTATATTTTTTAAGCCTTCCAGGCCAATATCATTGAATTTCAGATAGGAACCGTTTTTAATGGACCCTACAACCTGGTCTCCCTCTACCTCCCAATTACTCAATCCCCCACTTTTTTCATCGGCATTTTGCCCTTCATACCTTGGATATTTAAAAACAATTTGATCCCTAACCGAAAGGGAGGATTCGGGCAGTTCCTTACTTCCCTTATCTGTATAGGAAGCCATCAGGACGTACTTCCCCTGACTATTTTTGGCCTGATGGGCCTTAAAACCAACTTCTCCCTCCAAAGCCAATAGATTTTCATCTTTCCCAATATCCGTATTTAAAGAAAGTATATAATCCACTATTTTACCAACTTCCGAAACCTTCAGCTGGGGGTGTGCGGACATCATACTCTCTCCCCAAACCCCGGAGCCACCTTTAATGATCTTATCAATCAAATAATTTTTGTCCTTGTCCGAATAGCGCGATGCAATTTCTTCGTAGGAAGGCCCGTTCACCTTGACGTTTATGGCATGGCAGGCCTTACAGTCCGTATCGTCCATTATCAACCTGCCTTCCGGTATTGTGGTCTGTTGGTGTCCGATGGCAGCCTTGACCATATCCTCGCCTTCCGGAATATAATCAAAGGTGACCTTAACATCCTGGGGATCTATGGTACCCTCAAGGGTACTGCCATCCTGTTTATCGGTAACAACCACCTTATAGGCTACCTTGCGCCCATTCCAATAGGTCCTGTTCTTGGTATCCAATTCTATTTTCAATTCGGGGATATCATTGCCCACCAATATTTTTTGGGTAGCGATATCCGAGTTCCCGGCTTCATCGGTTACCTTTAAGCGCACCGTATAATTTCCGGGCTCATTGAACGTAAAACTTGGTTCAATGGCGGTATCCTGAACCTCATCCGATGTAAAGTACCATTCGTATTGCAATTTGTCCTTGTCATAATCTTCGGAAGCACTCCCTGAAAAATTTACGATAAAGGGTTGGGCGCCCACCATTTTATCCGAAGTAATTCTGGAAACCGGCTTGCGATTACCGTTAACATAACTTATCCTGTTCAAGCGGGCATCCATATTTTGGGAATTCCATTTTTGCCCGTACTCAAGAACATAAAGGTGGCCATCGGAAGCAAAAAGCATATCCATTGGATGGGAGAACTCGCTACCGGGCATAAAGGGATCTGCCTTTACATAGTGGTGGTCTTCATCCAATGTCACCACATAGATCCAATCCCTCATCCATTCGTACAATAAAACCTTACCCTCAAAATATTCCGGAAATTTATTGGTGGCATCGGGATAGTTGGAAGCGTGATAAATTGGGCCCGCCATGGGGTTGACCCCTCCTGAACCCAGCCATGGAAATTCCTCGGAAGCCCCATAAGAAAACCATATCATGGATTCCTGGGCGGGCGGAAGTTCCTTGATACCGGTATTGTTGGGAGAATCGTTGATCAATTTGGCAGGATCAAACTTCCCACCGGAAGTTTCCGTAGTAAAATCATAATCGTTATAAGCCTGATTATTGCCCCTTGTGTAGGGCCATCCCCAGTTCCCTGCTTTTCTGGCCTGGTCAAATTCCCCCATCCCATGCGGCCCCCTATCGGGATCGCCCTTGCCCGCATCCGGACCTACATCCCCCCAATAAAGGTAACCGGTTTCGCTATCTATGGAAAATCGGAATGGATTACGACAGCCCATTACATATATCTCCGGCCTGGTACCGGGAGTACCTACCGGGAACAGATTTCCCTCCGGAATGGAATAGGTTCCGTCATCTTCCGGTTTAATTCGCAAGATCTTCCCCCTAAGGTCATTGGCATTGGCCGCTGATTTTTGGGCATCCCATAATGCCCTGCCCTCCCGCTCATCTATTGGTGCATAACCTGAAGACTCAAAAGGATTGGTATTGTCTCCCAAACCTATAAATAAATTGCCATCGGGACCAAATTCCAAGGCCCCTCCACTATGGCAGCATTTGCGTAAGGTGGGAATGGTCAATAGGATTTTCTCCGAGGCAAAATCCAGGGAATCATCTACCAGATTAAATCTGGAAATCCGTTGTTCGCTTTTATCCCCGGGGGCCGAATAGAATAAATATATCCAATTATTTTTTTCGTAATCGGGATCGACCGCTATGCCCAACAACCCATCCTCATTACCGTAAAACAGGTCCAATTGGGCCAGCTGTTTTGTTTTTTCCTCCTTAAAATCATAGAGTTTCAAGGCTCCCCTGCGCTCAACGAACAATATTCCCCTACCCGGTAATTCCTCAATTTCCATAGGTTCGTTCAGGTTAAAATCGAGTACTTTGCGAACGTACCTATTTTCTTCCGGTATCCTTTGGGTCGTTGCCCTGCCGTAATCCAAGCTACCCTTGCCCATAACATAGTCAAGGCCTCCCAAAACATGGTTTAAAAAATCGGGATTTTCAAAAGTGGCATCGGTATGTCCCATTTCCGTATAAAAAGACCTTCCCCCGTCATAATCGTGATACCAGGAAATAGGATGGTGCGCCCCATTCTCCCCACCTTCATAGCTGGCCTCATCAATTTCTATCAATACCTTTATCTCCGGGTTAATATCCTTAAAATTGTACCATTCGTCCACCTTCATCCAGGTATCTGCCATAAATTTGGTGGAAGGATGGGCCTTGTCCACCACATTCAATCTGGCCTCCTGAACCTTGGGGTGCCCCATAAAATAAGCCCCTACCAATTTATTGTACCAAGGCCATCCGTATTCGGTATCAGTTGCTGCATGAATGCCAAAAAAGCCACCACCAGCCTGTATATATCTCTCAAAATCGGCCTGTTGTACCTCATTCAATACATCCCCTGTGGTATTCAAAAAGATAACAGCGGCGTACCCCTGTAAAATTTCTTCGGTAAAATAGCTGGCATCCTCGGTCGCATCCACTATAAAATTGTTTTGTGCACCCAATTTTTTCATTGCCTCCACCCCAGTCTCGATAGAACCGTGCCTAAATGCTTCCGTTTTACTAAAAACCAATACTTTAGATTCTTTCGAGCTACATGAACCTAAAAAGGAAACCAGGACAAGTCCCATGACCAACTTCAAAATATTACCCATAACACCAATTAATTTGATACTGATTTATAAATAAGGATGTCCCCTGTGATAGATTATACTGTTACCTACAAATCTTAAAACCTCCTGATCTAAAAAACAAATTATACTTTTACATGTACTTTTTTTGCCTAAAATTCGATATTCAACACAATAATGCAGCAATTTAAATCATTTAAAAAGAATTTTATATAAACAAGCCAAAAAATACGAACAAGGACCTATAATTCTCCAATCCAGGTACCCTAGTTTACGAGAGTGATCGGCCTTCACAGATTCTCCAATAACCCCCATAGAACCTAAGGAATAATTAAACCTAACGAAACGGACGGCAAATGTTAAATTTTGATTTTAAGACCGCTTTAAAATAATATAATGTGATACTTTTAGGGCTTGCAATTTTAGAAACCATATTAGCAAATGAAAATTAAAATATCAATTCTACTTCTTTTTTCCGGATTTGGTCTGTTAGCGCAGGAGCAATTATCCTTGGAAAATTTAAACCAGTTCAAAGACCCATCCCAAAATTGGAAAATAGTTGGCGATGTGGTCGCCGACAGGAACATTAGGGTGCATACCCACCAGGATCCGGAACCTGAACCGTTATCAAAAAAGGAAAAACGCAAACAAAAAAAATCCAAGGAAACCGTACATCCCATTCACATTGAGCCAGGATCGGGTGTTCTGTTCAACGATTACAGCTTTACCCAAAAAGACCATCTGCTGTCCAAATGGGAACATGGCGATATAAAACTGGAAATGGAGATCTTAGTTCCGAACGGATCAAATTCCGGGATTTATTTGCAGGGTAGGTATGAACTGCAAATAAAGGATAGTTGGGGGGTTAAAAACCCAACTTCCTATGATTTCGGTGGTATCCATAGAAACTGGGAAGAAGCGCCCGACAAGAAATTTCTGGGCATAACGCCTTTGAACAATCCGGCCAAGGCCCCTGGTTTGTGGCAAAAGCTTAAAATTCATTTTGAAGCACCAAAATTCAATGATGCCGGAAAAAAAATTGCCAATGCAAAATTTGTTTCCGTATTCTTGAACGACGTTTTAATTCATAGTAACGTAGAAGTGCCCCTACCTACGGGAGGCCCCATTTCCACGGTAGAAACCGCTATGGGTCCGTTAATGATACAAGGGGATCATGGCCCCATGGCCTTTAGAAATATAAAGTACCAACTATTGAAAGCATCCGGAGTTACCCTATCCAATTTAAGTTATACGGTTTATAAGGGCGATTTTAAAGGTCTGGAAGATTTGGAAGCCGCAAAGGCTTCCGAAAAAAAACCAGGGGGGCTAATAGACATTAATGTGGTACAGGAAGAAGACCGCTATGGAATTCAATATTCGGGAAACATCAATGTTCCTGAAGCGGGCAATTATATCTTTAACATAGGGTATACCGGTGGCATTGCCTTCACCCTAGATGGCAAGGCCATTGCAACGAATAATTCCGCCGATGCCCAGGAAGAATTGGAAGAGACCATATCCTTATCGGCGGGAGACCATCCATTTAGCCTGACCAATATAAAAAATGCGGGCTGGAGGGCCCCTAGATTGGGATTTTCCATTGCAGCACAAAATACCAATCCCAAAACCTTTCACGTTTATGATTCCTACCCCCCAAGAATAAATTCCAGGTTGCCTATTTTGGTCAATGCCGGGGCCGAGCCACGGATGCTAAGGGGTTTTGTCAGTTTTGGAGGAAACCAAGAACGCCTTTCCCACACCATTGGCGTAGGAACAACCGAAGGCATAAATTTTGTATATGATATGGGATCCGAAAATCTTGTTGGTATGTGGCGCGGTTCCTTTGTAGATGCCACCCCCATGTGGCACAGTAGGGGCGATGGCTCATTTAGACCTAACGGTTCGGTTTTATGGACCTTTTTAAACCAGCCCTTGGCCGCTCTCAACGATTTACAAAGTCCGTTTCCAAGAAAAGGAAACGCTCCCGAATTTAAGACCGAAGGATATACCATAAACCCGGAAAACGGCCTACCCATATTTAAATACACCTATAAAAACGTTGATGTGGAGAACAGGATCTACCCCAATGGGAAAAACACCCACATTATTAATGAAGTATATTTTTCCAAGGCAGGGGAACCCAATTGGTATTATAAGCTTGCATCCGGAAAGGCCAAGAAATTGGCCGATGGATCCTTTGACATAAATGACCATCAATTCTACATAAATGTACTATCCGGTCAGGAACCTATCATTAGGGAAGTAAATAATGAAACCGAATTGATCGTTCCCGTAGATGGCAGCACTATTAAATATGAAATAATCTGGTAAGAAATATGAAATGACATAGAATACCGTTGATACCTCCCGATAATAATTGGGACGATATGTTCATTGGCGAAATCGAAGATTCATGAACTCCTTTAAAAATAAGTTATAATGATGTGAATAATTGCATCTGACCTATAATAACAATAAAATTAAACAGATGAAAACATTTACAAAAAATACAATAAGTGCGATCGGTACAATATGTTTCTCAACGATGCTCATTTTGACCACACCCCTATTGGCCCAAAAAGCTCCTACCGAGGATGATTATTTTAGGTTGACTACGGTCCCTACCCCTGAAGGAATCCAGATGGAAGGAGGGGGAGTGCTATCCCTTCCCAACGGAAATCTAGCGGTATGTACTCGCCGTGGCGATGTATGGATCATTGAAAATCCGTCCATGGCCAATGAACTGTCCCCGACCTTTAAAAAATTTGCCACGGGTCTGCACGAGCCTTTGGGACTGGCTTATCATGACCAAGCCCTATATACTGCCCAAAGAGGGGAATTGACCAAACTGATCGATACCAACGGCGATGACATTGCGGATGAATACAAGACCATCTATGCCTGGCCCGTTTCCACCCACTATCACGAATATTCCTTTGGCCCTGTATTGGCTCCCGACAATTCCTTTTTTGTGACCGCCAATGTCGCTTTTGGCGATGAAGAATGGTGGAGAGGGGAAAGCAGGGTACCCTGGAGGGCCTGGACCATGAAAATTACCGAGGATGGCAAAATGGAACCATGGGCAACAGGTATGCGGTCACCGGCAGGTTACGGTTTGGTGGACGGGGAATTATTCTACTCGGAGAACCAAGGCGACTGGGTAGGTTCGGGTGCCATATGGCACCTTCCCAAAGGCGCATTTGCGGGACATCCGGCCGGACTTAGATGGACAGGGCACGAGGATTCCCCCATTACACTAACGGAGGAAGAATTTTATAACAAATTGGACAAAAGGCAGATCAAAGTAAACGGCCGTTATGTGAAACCGGAAAACATTATGGACGAGAAAGATCCCGCCTTTGCCTACGAAATAAAAAAATCCTTCCCCGAATTAAAATTACCTGCAGTAATATTGCCCCATGGCATTTTGGGCATATCCAATTCCGAAATCAAGGTCGATGAAACCAAGGGCAAATTTGGTCCGTTTGAAGGTCAATTGTTGGTCGGCGATATGGGACAAAGCAAGATTATGAGGGTGGTACTGGAAAAGATAAAAGGAGAGTACCAGGGCGTGGCCTTCGATTTTAGAAGCGGTTTTCAATCCGGGGTAATGCGTATGGACTTCGACAACGAAGGAAGGCTTTTCGTAGGGGAGACCAACCGTGGTTGGGGTTCTGCCGGCACTACCAATTCCGGTCTGGAATATTTAACCTGGACAGGGCGAACTCCCTTTGAAATGAAAACCGTAAGTGCCAGGCCCGATGGATTTGAAATTGAATTTACATTGCCCGTGGACAAGGCTTCGGCAGAGGATCTGGACTCCTATTTCGGGAAAAGCTATATTTACAAATACCATGCAGCCTACGGCAGTCCACAGACCAATATTGAGGAAATAAAGATAAAAGGGGTGAAAGTGAGCGATGATGGCATGAAAGTTCGCGTAGTCATTGACAATATGCGGCCATATTATGTTCACGAAATTATGCTGCCAGGAGTAAAGGCCAAGGAATCCGGGAACACCGTTCTTCATCCTACCCTTTACTACACTTTGAACAATATTCCGGAGGGAACCGTACTTCCCGTATCGGAACTCTCTACCAAGCGAAGTAGTTTGTTAAAAAAAGCTGTTGACATTAAGAAAACGGTACCAAAAAAACCAACGGCGACGGACAAGGTGCTATCGGATGCCGAAGTGCAGCCACTTTTGATGACCAATACCTGCGTGGCCTGTCACCATAAGGATAAAAGGGTCATAGGACCCTCCTTTACCGAAATTGCAAAGCGCAATTACAATAATGAAAAAATTGTGGAACTAATTTATAACCCACAGCCCAAAAATTGGCCGGAATATGCCACCCCTATGGCGCCTATGCCCCATGTTCCAAAAGAGGAGGCCCTTAAAATTGCAGGGTGGATAAATTCCTTAAAGAAATAAGCCTCAATAACATTCAAATAACAAGAGCGGTTCAATAACATTATCGGGCCGCTCTTTTCTTTTTACAATACAGTACTATTCTTTAATGTTCTGCCAAGTAATACTTCCGTTTTCAATTCCTTTTACAAGCTCGGGAAATTCCACCAACAATGCCTTTGCTTCGTTCAAATTGGAGTGGAAACAACAAAGAGCGGCCGCTTTTTTCTCTGCCACATTATCACTGGCAAAAAGTCGCTTCATGTCCTTTAGGAGTTTTTCGTCCATAAAGTTGACCACCGGCCTCCAAAAGCAGGGGTCAATTTCCCTTGATGCCGCCCAGCGTTCGTGGGCGTAATCCGATATAATTCTTGTCAGCTCCTTGTTCGCTCTCTGCCCTACCTGTACGATCCTGTTTAGGTCTTGCTGCATAAACGCTGCCTTCAGGTACATTTGGTTCCATTGCTGTTCGTTGAAATATAGTGCAGGATAAGGGTTGTTTAACGCTATGGCATCAAAAACGGTAGAGATATTGGTCCTAAGTGCTTCTACGGCCTGAACTTTATAGTTTTCAGGGTGGGGCAACAGTACCAAGAATTTAAGAAAGGTTTCAAGTTCGCCCTTGTCCGCCACTTCTATGATATTGGCCACCTTGGCCTTAAAAAAATCCTCCTTGGCCTCCAACACCTTGTACAACAGATAAATTCTGGACACCTGTTGCAGGTTGGCCCCTTGGATTTCCAGATACGCCTTCAATTCCATATCTTCCAATAAAAGGGACAGCCCATTTACCGATCCAATTTTGGTGGGCACCAGGCTATAGGTAAGATATAGATCCTTGGTGGATTCCGATTCCACAATGCCCTCAATTTTTGACAACAGCCATTGCCTGTTTTCATTATCCACATTATCCTCCAGAATTTTCAGAAGCTGGGAACCTATATTTTTAAATAACATAATTAGAATATATTTATCAAGGGTTAAACCATAAATTTCAATACAATATATAGCAGGCCTAAAAGCAAATAAATATTGTCCAAAGCCTACAAAGCAGGCTTAAATATAAAACTATATCAGCGAACTCATTCAAACTTTTCTCAATTGGCTAAAAAATCGCTCTTTTTCGCCCACTTTTCATCTTTTTTTTGTTCCGTAGCCCTGCTATGCAACTCAAAAAGGGCTTCAATTGGACAAAAAATAGCTGATTTTCGCTTCAATCAGAAAAATTTAAATGAGTTCAGCATTAATTACCGCGGTTTATGGTATTCTTTCTATTTTTGAAATAGAAAAATACGCTATGTTAGGTTTAAAGTTGCCCACAGACCCTAGATGGGTCAATATTGTTGAGAAAAATATAGATGAAATATTGACCGATCACGCCTATTGCGAACAGAAGGCGGCAAGCACGGCCATTTCACTTATTGTCAGCTTTCCGGAGTATACCGAACTTACCCAAGAAATGATAGCGTTGTCCAGAGAGGAAATGGGACATTTCAAAATGGTGCACGACCGCATATTGGCCCGTGGCAAAACCTTGGGCAGGGACAGGAAGGACGAATATGTTGTTGCCCTATTGAAGTTTTTCCCAAAAGGAGGTAGCCGAACTATCCAATTGGTGCACCGTTTGTTATATGCCGCGCTGATCGAGGCCCGTAGTTGTGAACGCTTTAGGTTACTATCCGAGCAATTACAGGATAGGGAACTGGCGGATTTTTACCATAAACTCATGATCAGTGAAGCCGGGCATTACACCATGTTTCTAAATTTTGCCCGTAAGTATGGAGATCGCAAGGAGGTTGACAAAAAATGGGACGCATTGCTATCATACGAGGCGACCATCATGAAAGACCTGGGCAATACCGAAACCGTTCACGGATAAATCGAAATCGACTTCTCCGGGCACAATACCTCTAAAAGCCTTATTTTTTTGGCGTGGCACAGGGTTTTATAATCCTCTCCTACAACCGTTTATTTTCGTATTTATAGAAAAGACCAATTATTAAGAATTTAATTTATTCAGGTAATAATCATAGGTTTCAAATTGTGAACGCACTTTGGGATTATTGTTCCTTCTGTAGGCATTATCGTGCCTTTCCGAAAACATTCTTGCCTTTACATTGTCCCTCCAAGAAATATCAAAAGTATCCAAAAGTTCCTGTTTAACGTCCGTATCATAAATCGGAACCCCTACCTCTACACGATAATCCAGATTTCTCGTCATCCAATCGGCCGAGGATATATACACCTTGGAATTGCCATCGTTTCCAAAAATAAAGACTCTTGGATGCTCCAGAAATTTATCCACAATGCTAATGGCCTCTATGTTCTCGCTCATCCCTTTGACACCTGGCACCAAACAGCATATTCCCCTGATGATCAACTGAATTTTTACCCCGGCCCTACTGGCCTCATAAAGCTTATCTACCATTTTATAGGACGTAAAGCTGTTCATTTTTATCTTAATATAGGCTTCCTTGCCCGCTTTGGCGTTTTGAATTTCCTTATCGATCAACTTCTTGAACACGTTTTTGGTATAGTGGGGAGAAACTACCAGATGTTTGTATTTATTGATCTTATAGGTAGTCTCAAAGAAATCGAAAACCTTGTTCAATTCCTTCAATATCCCATCATGTGCCGTAAAAAGGGTATAATCCGTGTAGATACGGGCCGTAGATTCATTAAAGTTTCCCGTACTGATAAACCCATAGCGTTTAATTTCCATACCTTCTTCCCGCTCTACCAAACATATTTTACTGTGTACCTTTAGTCCCCGGACACCGAATATAAGCTTTACCCCTTCTGCCTGTAACTGTTCCGCATATTCAATATTGGCCTGTTCATCGAACCTGGCCTGTAATTCTATCTGTACCGTAACGTGTTTTCCATTTTTTACGGCGTTGATCAAGGAGGCCGCTACTTGGGAGTTATCCGCCAATCTATATACCGTGATCTTGATATTTCTCACCTTGGGATCCAGGGCCGCCTCCCTTAAAAACTTGATGATATAGGAAAAGGTCTGGTATGGGGTATACTGCAGGAAATCCTTTTCGGCAACCCGCTCAAAAAGGCTGCCCTCCATTGATATTCCCTTTACGGGAAGGGGAGTGATCTTGTCGTACATCAGATCATTTCTTCCCAGGCTGGGGAAGCCCATATAGTCCCGCCTATTGTGATATCTGCCTCCGGGGATTACACTATCCGTATCCTCTATGTCCATTTTTTCCTTTAAGAAATCGAGGGTATCCTTACCAATACCCTTATCGTACACAAAACGCACGGGATCACTTATTTTGCGGTGCTCCACACTGGAAGATATTTTTTCGATAAAGCTCTTGCTCAGGTCGTTGTCCATATCCAACTCGGCATCGCGGGTAATTTTGATCATATGTGCCGATATGGATTCATAGTCGAACATATTGAATATACTTCCCAAACAGTACCTGATAAGATCATCCAGGATAATGATATAATTTTTATCGCCCTCCTTTGGAAGGACCACAAAACGATCAATGCCCTTAGGGATTTCGATAAGTGCATATCGCTTTTCCTTGATATTGGATTTGCCGCCGGGCTGTTTCTTTAATATCAATTTTACCGCCAGATAGGCCGCCGTATCCTTCAACATGGGGAAACCGGCCAAATCGTTCAGAATAATGGTCATCAGGACCGGGCTGACCTTTTCGATGAAATAATTTTTAATAAAGGAACATTGGGACTCCGTTATTTTTTTTTCGTTGACCAAAAAAATATTCCGGGCTTCCAATTCCTTTTCGATATCGCTCAAAATTTTTAAACTTTTGGTCTGTTGCTTAATTACGATCTCCGTAATTTCCTCCAGGAGATCCTTTGCAGTTTCCCCGCCCAAAACACTTTTCCCGGTTCTCCCAGCCTCTACTATCCTTTTAACGGTGGCATACCTTACCTTAAAAAACTCGTCCAGATTATTGGAAAATATCCCTAAAAACCGGAGTCGCTCTATCAATGGAACATTCTTGTCCGCACTTTCCTGTAAAACCCTCTCATTAAAACTTAACCAACTAATTTCTCTGTTTATATATTGATTCTTACTCTTGATCATTCTTTTAATTGTTTTGGAAAAAGTGTCCGTACCGTAGTTCCTTTTGTCACGGCACTCCAATCGTTTGTGTCAAATTTTAATTGTACCAGCCCGCCAGTGGGAACATTGTCAATATACATGTTTCCCAGGGAATTGGCAATATGGGTAAAGGCTTCGTTATGTCCAAAAATAATGACCGTATCCTTATCGTTGTTCAAAGCTTTTATAAATTGGTATACTTCTTCCCCCGAAAAATCATAAAGTTCGTTGGACAGCCCAAATTTTGTTAATGGAAAGCTTATGGTCCCCAAAAAAATCATAGCGGTGTGCAAGGCCCTGTTGGCCGGACTGGAATAAGCGGCGTCAATAGGTATTCTATTGGACAAAAACTGCTTCGCCACCTTATTTACATCCATTATGCCCCTTTCCATTAGGGGCCTGTCCCTATCCGAAACATTGTATTCCCATGAGGATTTGCCGTGCCTTACCAATATTACCGTTTTCATATACCCTTTGTTTTTAATCCCCGCTTCATCGTTCCCGTCCGAACCGGAACGGGCAGACAGGCGGGTGCAATGCCCCGCCAAACGTTACGGGGCCAACCTTTCCATTTTCCAATCGTAATCGGGCCGTAAGCTATAGCGTATCCTATCGTGCAATCTATTGGGCCGTCCCTGCCAGAACTCCATGGATACGGGCTTAACTATATATCCACCCCAATACCGGGGCCGTTCTATCTCCTTATTTTCATATTCCTTCTCCAGATCCTTTAATTTGCCCTCCAAATATTCCCTATTCGGAACCACCTCGCTCTGTTTGGAAACTATGGCGCCCAGTTTACTGCCATAAGGCCTGGATTCAAAATAACCGTCGGATAAATTTTCTGCTATTTTTTCCGCCCTTCCCTTTATAATAATCTGCCTTTCCATATTGGGCCAAAAAAAAGAAATGCAAACATGGGGATTCCGGTCAATGGCCCTCCCCTTTTCGCTTTCATAATTGGTGTAAAAAATAAAACCTTCATAGGTATATTTTTTCAACAATACCACCCTGTTCTTTGGAAACCCGTCCAAACCAATGGTAGCGACCGTCATGGCGTTGGGTTCATCCACTCCGTCGGAAGCCTCTACCTCATAGAACCATTTTTGAAACAGCTCCATAGGGTTCTCCGGAACAAGCCCTTCCATAAGCGAGCTTTTTTCATAGGATTTCCTGTAATTCCCTAAGTCTTTTTGCATATGTTCCCTGTGGATATTGTCAAGGTGAAAAATTACTACACAAAATTGCATAAAACAAACTGAACCACGAAAAGTAAGTGGAGTTTTTTTACCCCCTTAAAAGCAGTAACCAATCAATGTTATTATGCATAGTGCCAACGTAGAATCACGTCCGGTCGAGAGCGGGGTCCAGACCTTTTTACAGAAGCAGGCAGTGGCAGTTGGCAGGGGGTCCGGTTCAAAGTTTCAAGTTTCAAGTTTCAAGTTTAAGGTTTCTAGTTGTCCGGTCGAGCGCGGATCCCGATAGATCGGGAGAGACCTTTTACAGAAGTAGGCAGTGAGCAGTGGCAGTTGGCAGGGGTCTGGTTCAAAATTCCAGGTTCAAGGTTCAAAGTGTGGAGAAGGGAGAGACCGAGGGTTCACGAATACCCGTAAAATAAAATGTTATGGACTAAATCGCACCAGTGACCCAGACCAAGTATGTGCGACTTCCCGATCTCCCGAAAAGTGCCCATGTCGAAGTGACGGCCGTGTCTGGCAGAGCGGGGCCGAGACCTAAATTCAATGGCACAACGTCCTTCACATAACACTAATTCAGGATCGGGCCTTCCAAAAGAACCTAACCCTCATAGGGCTATAGATCAAACTCCTTGCCATCGTCCGCCAATTCCACCTTTGGGAATATGGTCATGGCCTCCTCCTTAAAAAGGTCCAATGATCGGTATCTCGTTGAAAAATGTCCCAATATCAACAATCCCACATCTGCTTCCTTTGCTATGGTAGCGGCCTCCTTGGCCGTGGAATGTTTTGTTTTCGGGGCCAATTTTTTTTCGGTCTCCAAAAAGGTGGCCTCATGATATAGCACGTCCACATTTTGGATCCACGGAATAATTTTGGCAGAGAAGGCCGTATCACTGCAAAAGGCATAACTTTGGGGAGCGGGAGGATCAAAAGTCAATTCGGCATTGGGAACAACCCTGTTATTGTCCAGAACAATGTCCTTACCGTTCTTAATGTTCTGAAAATAACATTTGTCTATTTTGTATTTGGCCACGGCCCTTACATTTAATTTGCGTTCGCCCCTCTGCTCCCTAAACAAAAAACCATTGGTATAAACCCTATGATCCAAGGGAATTGTGGTTATGGACAGCTTGTCATCCCCATAAATTTTTTCAGGCTCCGTTGATGATAATTCGTGAAAGACAAGCGGGTAATTGGTCCAGGAATCCCCCAATTTGAGAAATAGGGTAATGGCCTCCTTAATTCCTTTTGGACCATAAATATGCAATTCATTGGTCCTGCCCAATAACCTAAAGGTAGATATCAATCCCGGCAATCCAAAAAAATGATCTCCGTGCAAATGCGATATTAAAATATGATTGATACGGGAAAATTTTATTTTGCTCTTTCGCAACTGTACCTGTGTACCCTCGCCACAGTCTATTAAAAACAATTGGTTCTTAATCTCAAGTAGCTGTGATGTAGGATTGTTCAAAGATCTTGGTGTTGCAGCATAACAACCCAATACGGTTAGTTTCATAAAAATGAAATATAGGGAGTGGAAAATAAAAGGTTATCCCCGATTATATTAAAAAAGCACCATATAAACGGACGATCACTTCAATCAAAATTTTTCTTCCACTATCACTTATAAATTATAAATTCCTAAAGGTCCAGGTCCCTTTCAATCTCTTCCATCTCTATAATATCCTTGGCTTCCTGTACGGTAGGCACTACGCAAATACTATCCGGAACCTCATCATAAGATACTTTTCCAGTTACCAGAACGAAGGATTTATTGGTTTTTCGATGGGTATCGGAGAGTTCCAAAAATTCCAAAACGTCGTTGGAGGTCAGTTTTGAAAATGAAAAAAGATTCACAATAATATGATCGTTCTTGATCTTGGGATACATTTCCCTAAAATTGGCCAAGAATGTATTTAATGAGATATTTTCCTGAAGAACCGTGGTTACATTTCCTTCCTTATCCAAAATCATAGGCTTACTATTTAATTTTTGACGCCAACAAATAAATCACCGCCATACGGATGGCGACCCCATTTTCTACCTGGTTCAATATAATGGATTGCTTTGAATCCGCTACATCACTGGTTATTTCCACTCCCCGGTTAATGGGACCCGGGTGCATTATTACAATTTCCTTGTCCAAACTGTTCAGCAAGGCCTTATTTACCCCAAATTGCTGGGTATACTCCCTTGTTGTGGGAAAGTAACCAATATCCAACCGTTCATTCTGGATACGCAACATATTGGCAACATCGCACCAGTTCAATGCCTTGCGCAAATTGGTCTCTACGGCAACCCCCAGGGACTCTATATGTTTGGGTATAAGGGTCTTGGGGCCACATACCTTTACGTTGGCTCCCTGTAATTGCAGGGCAAAAATATTGGAAAGTGCCACCCTGGAATGAAGAATATCCCCTACAATGACCACATTTTTACCGGCCACATCCCCTAACTTTTCCCTAATGGAATAGGAATCCAACAAGGCCTGGGTGGGATGCTCATGGGCACCATCCCCTGCATTGACAATGGAGGCTTTTACGTGTTTGGAAAGAAAAATTCCGGCTCCGGGATTGGGATGGCGCATGACCACCATATCTACCTTCATGGAAAGGATGTTGTTTACCGTATCTATCAAGGTCTCCCCTTTTTTTACGGAAGATTGTGCTGCGGAAAAATTGACCACGTCAGCGGACAACCTTTTTTCGGCCAACTCAAAGGAAAGCCGTGTACGGGTACTGTTTTCAAAAAATATATTGGCTATGGTAATATCGCGTAGGGAAGGGACCTTTTTAATGGAGCGGTTGATCACTTCCTTAAAGTGGTCCGCTGTTTCAAAAATGAGCTGAATATCCGATTCCTTCAGATATTTGATTCCCAACAAGTGCTTTACACTTAATTCGCCCATACTTATGTCTTTACTAAATATATAACGTCCTCCCCATCATTTTCCTCCCACATTACCTTCACTTTTTCTCCATTAATGGCATCTACCTGCCTCCCCCTATAATTGGGCTGTATGGGCAGATGCCTGCTAAAACGCCTGTCGATGAGGGTCAGCAATTCAATTTCCAAAGGCCTTCCAAAAGATTGTATGGCCGTTAGGGCCGCCCTTATACTTCTACCCGTATAAAGCACATCATCCACAAAGACCACTTTTTTATCCTCGACAAGAAAATCGATTTTGGTCTTGTTGGCCTCCAAGGTTTTGTCCCCCCTCCTAAAATCATCCCGAAAAAAGGTGATGTCCAGGAATCCCAGATCTATTTTTTTTACCCCATAATCCTCTTTAAGGATCTTGGCAAGGCGTGAGGCCAAAAATATGCCCCTAGGCTGTATCCCTATCAACACGGTATTCTTAAAATCGAGATGGTTTTCTAATAATTGACAGGCCAGGCGATGCAGGATAATATTTATTTCTTTGGAAGAAAGTAATACTTTTTGACTCATAAATGATTTGGCCAATGCTTTTGAACTACAAAAGTAGGGATTTCTATTTAATATTATGGATTGTATCGGGGTTTAAAGTTCAATGTTGAATGTTGAATGTTCAAAGTTTAAGGTTTCAGGTTCAAAGCACAAAACCCAATTGTCCGGTCGAGCGCAGTCGA
>CBFGWQ010000038.1:0-24395 GCA_965652575.1 uncultured Arenibacter sp.
TTCAAAATTCCCTTCCAATTGTGTGCCTGAATAATTTGTCTTAAATCCAATATTTCATTTATCTCCCTTTCTTCACCGCCTATGATGACATCTCCCGCCTGAAGTTCGGACAGGTCCATAATACTGTTCGGTTCAATGGCCAAAATCAAAACACCGGTCGTTTTGTTCAACCCTGAAGCGGATCTTTCCGCCAAAGTCTCGATATTCTTGAGACTGCCACCCAGCCAATCCATAGTCACCGCTTTCGATCCCTCGGCATCGGAAGCCAACATTAAGTCCGGAATATCGGGCGTTTTTGCCAATGCTTTAAGCACCGGTTTCTTCACCCCAAAACTGTCCATCGAAAAATTGGTAAAACCAACGGACAGGGCAGGGGAATCCTCTTTAACACGGAAATCCCCATTTTCCGGATCCATAAACTTCGGATCTCCATAAATACTATGGGTGTCAATGCCATTTTCTTGGGATTTTAAGAGCGACTCCCCATCTGAAAAGAAATTGAAATCCACTTCCTTTCCCCAGGCCTGAAGCCTAATGTCCTTGTGGTCTGTCATTACAATATTTTTGCGGAATACATCATCACTGTTCTTGAACCAGACATGGGGATGAAAACCATTGTTGATCATGATATTGTTCTCGACCGTTCTGTAAAATCCTTCCCTTAATTTTATTCCCCCGTTAAGACATAGGTTGTTGTATATCTCATAATTGGTGGAACCATCATCCAGATCTATATCCCAACCATGATCGCACCTAAATCGGTTATTTCTTATGATAGTGGTGTGAATGGCGTCCCAAAGGGGCATATTGGGGTTTTCCAGGGTCATCTTATCCATTATGGCCCTGTCGGGATGCCAAAACCGGTCCCTTCCCCAAGAATTGAAGGATCCGTGATCCCCGGATTCCAAGACCGTGTTAAAAACATCATTATATTCAATAATATGACCGCCCCAGGTACCCTCGCTCACATTTATGCCGGCGCGTGGAACTTCATAGATACTATTATTGCTAACGGTAATATCCATGGCCATGGAGATCTCTACTCCGGCCGTTTGTTTTTCCAATCTCCCGATCCGGTATATTAAATTATTGTCCGCTATACATTCCCGTGGATAACTCTTGTTCAAGGGGCCTTTAATGGTATCCATTTTTGTCTGGTCCACAAATTCCCGATATTGAAAGGAAGGGGAACGTACCGCAGAAGGGCTTCCGACAAAACTTATGGCAGAGGCTCCGCAATCATGTATATGGTTTCCCGTAAGCAGGGCTCCTTTATTATATGCACTTAAAAAAATGGCATTGCCTCCCAGATTTCTGAATTCACAATCCTTGATCGTTATGTTCTCTGTGCCTTCCAGGAAAAACGCCCCGCCCCTATATATGGTCCAATCGCTGCGAAGCAAGGGTTCATAAGGCTCCATGATAGTTCTTTTTGCATGTTCAAAACGTATGCCTTCTATTATAATATCCTTTACCGGAAGATGATCATCTCCTTTGATATCCATTAAATGTTTTAAATGGGATCCCTCTATTGGAACATTTTTTAAATCCACACCTTCCCGGGGCCAATAGTACAACATATCGGAATTTTTGTCCATATACCATTCACCCGGGCCGTCCAATTCTTCAAATACATTTTCTACCATCCTATATTTTTCATGTATACCGGCAGAGGTCCTATTATTTTGATGGCCACCTTCCAGAATGGCCTGTCCATTTTCGTCGATCCCGGAAATTACGTAATGGAAGCCTCCCCATTCCCCGGCATGCATCGCGTGCAGAATAGCTCCGATGGGTTGTGACCAGGTTTTTATGCGTTCGGGGGAAATGGCATCGGAGGCATGGCCTTGCCAATGTCCACCATTTTCATCATAATTGGGATAACGGGCCAAAATCTGCTTCTTGCCACCAACAAATAATTGATCAAAGGAGGTATTGTCCGGAACTTTGGATACCCAAATATGATCGGAATGCTTTTTCCAGTCCAGTTCCAATTTTTTGGAGCCCTTAAACGTAACCTTATCCGCACCTTGTCCAATTATTTGAAGGTTGTTCAGCAAGGGGGTAAGGAGGAGAGTGGAATCCAAATAATATTCCCCATGGGATACATTGATGGTTATTGGATCGATTTTACCTTTTGAACGGATATCATAGGCCTCTTCCAAGGCCTTGTCAATATTATCAAAAATGGGTCCTGCAACTTCCTTATATCCGTTGCCAACATATAGCTCAATGGTATTTTTCCCGGATTTACAATTTATAAATAGGACTATAAACAGGGTTATGGACAGCCATTTTATTCGGTAATGGGATATAAAGTATGTTAACATCTGTAATGGGTTTATTTTTGGTTCAATACTAATTTTATAGGGAATTTTGTTGTTTGTTCGGTAACAATTATGTGATACTAATGTAAGGTATAAATAGATTGCTTAATAGATTTATAGGGCCTTCCTGGATTATGGCTTTATGTTCCGTTTTACCTCTTTCATTACCTCCAAGGCTTCCTCACTTACGGTACCGTCTTGATATATACCTAAATTGATAGTCACTACACCCTTATTTTTATTACATTCCTTGATATAGTTGGTCAGTGTTTTTGAGTCCAACCTGGGCTTTGGCATTTCGGAAGTTTGTTGTACCCAATAAGGTTCCATGATGAGTAATGCCTGATACGGTAAATCGGTCACCGGGCCATTTTTCATATAGCCTTCTACGGGAATTTCAATTGGGTTGGCTACCTCTCCTGCCCAATAGTCCTGCCAAGGGGTGACAGAGGGATATATCCATGAATTTAAACAGATAATCCTGCTTTCATTTCCCAATTTGGATGCCCTATTGAATTCTTCAAAAGGGATCTTTGGAAATTCTTCGAAAATCTGATACCAACTATCAAACCAATATCCTGCTATTTTATGTTCGTATCTATTCCCAATTTCACCTAGCATCTCCTTAAAATTGAGTACAAAGTCTTGCTTCTCTATATCCGTAGGCTCGCTCTTTACATCTAGTTTAAAGGCGAGCGGTCCGTTGATATAGCATATTAACCGTACTCCCTTTCTGTTCAATGCATCGGCGATTTCCAAAATTAAATCCCTTTTTGTTGTTTTACCGGGGTGACGTTTTTCCCAGCTTTTAATTGGGGCAGGGCAGTAGGAATCTGCATGCCCTATGGTGAATATTACATAACCGGCACCCGTTTCTTCCACCATTTGGGCAAATTTTTCCACATCGAAATGGTCAACGGCTTCTTCATAGCTTTTAATGGTGCCATCTGGTTGGACACTTTCGGATGTCCAGTGGAACATTAGTCCGTAATTACTTTTGATAAGCCAATCAACGTTTTCCCTTGACCGTATTGCACGTAATTTTTCTTTCTTGATTTTTTCTTTTGCGGAAATGGGCAAAAGCTCAATAGACCGAATGTCCATTAGGGCTTCCGTTTCGGTAATTCCCTGTGTAAAGAGGGAAACAACTTGCCTGCCTTTCTTCAATGAAATCTTGGACGAAAGGGGGATTCGCTCAAAATTTCTTCCTCCGATATAGGGTCCGGTCGTTGGTTTTAATTTGAATTCGTGAATGCCTTTGTTGGACTTAAATGAAATTGCTACATTTTCACCTGCTTTTGGTACATTGGCGATCAGGAACAGTTCGTAGTTTTCATCATCAGGGACATTAATGTCCCAGCTTAATTCGGAATTTCCCTTCCATGCCATATTTTCCCCTCCCTGCATTACCAGTTCGCCTTTGGCCGTCAATACCTTTGAGCAATATAGGAAAGTACTTTCATCACTTTGGACATAAACGGGTATAGGATTCGGATTTGCAATATACGGTATGGGAACACCGATAAAATTGTTTGAAAAAAAATATATTGGGGCTAAAATCAAGATAAATAAAAGAGCATATTCCCTATGGCTGATTTTTTTTTCCATCTTTTGTTATTTTTTACTGTTAAAGATTGTTAGGAGCAGGTGTAAAACCTACCCAGTCCAATTTTAATTGTAGTGATTATTGATATAACCGCTAGGAACATACCCTTAATGTAAGTTGGGGTATATTGTGCCATGACATTTTAGGATAAAAGCGTGTTCATTTGCTAGGAAAAGAGAGTGGGAAAATAGTCTTTTCCCCACCCTCATTCAAAAACTAACTCGAACAACTATTTTTTACCCCCCGTATGGCGCATTGTCGGGAATATCATTATTTAAAATCTCAAAATCCGGTAAGATCCAAACTTGGTTGTACGGGCCAATGGGCACGGTAAGTTCATCACCCCTGGCCATTTGGACCTTATTGAACGTATTGGTTCTTTTTAGATCGAACCATGCCTGCCCTTCGGTATAAAGCTCCCATTTTCTCTCATTGAGTACCGCTTCCCTAAATTCATCCTGGTTTAGACCGGCAAGATCCGGCACATGGGTCGGATCATTTTTGTCCACTCTTGCCCGCAACCTGATTTTGTTAATATAAGGATAGGCGGCATCCGGACCGTTGATCTCATTTTCCGCCTCCGCAGCAATAAGGTACATTTCGGCCAGCCTTATTAAAGGAAAGGTATAAAAACTCTGTGCAGAGGATGGTGTTGCCTTCATTTCCAATTGGCTTTCATCTATAAACTTGTTGAAATAGGGTCTGGCTATAAATTCGGTTCCGTCCGAGGTTATATAATTATCCTGAATTCCCCATTCAGATCTGTTGTCACCTGTTGCAAAGCTATTGATAAACGGCTGTGAGGGCAACAGAAGGGCACTCTGGTTTCCTGTGGGTGCCGTTAAAGTATGCATGCCATTATTACTGGTCCCTTCCAAATAGAGAATTTCCCAAATCGATTCCGAAGTATAGGTTGTATTCTTAAAAATATCGGCAAAGTTGTCTGCCAAAGTATAGGGGCCATCAATGACCTCATTGGCTTTGGCCAGGGCCAATGTATAATTGGCCGTAATGTTCATTGGGTTTCCTGCCGAAGTAAGATATACCCTTGCCAATAATGCCTTGGCTACAAAACTATTTGCCCTTCCCACTTGGGGGGAAGTGGTTGGCAGGCCGGCTTCGGCATCCAATAAATCCTGTATGATGAGGTTGTAGATTTCGATCTGTGGGGATCGGTCGATCTGTACATCGTTCACACCTGCCACTGGGGCCGTTCTTAACGGCACATCCCCGTAGAGCTGTACCAGTTGAAAGTAGGCATAGGCCCTTAACAATTTGGTTTCCGCCGCAAAGGTCGTTTTTTCCGTTTCGGTCAATACCGTCGTGGTTTCCAAAGCAGACAAAATCTGATTGGTGTTGCTTATAACAGAATAAGGAATGGACCAGCCCTCGCGGATCGACCAAAAGGAACTTCCGGGGCTGTTTCGCCACATATCCGTTCCCTGTTCCGCAGATTCGGGCCGGTCGTAAAAGTCCCCGAACAATTCCTTCACCTCAAATTGTCTTCCTCCTACCAATCCATGGGACAAACCATAGGCTCCTTTAACGGCAGCCTCAAAATCATTGGCATTCTTGAAAAAATTATCCGGTGATATAAAGGTCCTTGTATCCTCTTCCAATATGTCTTCACAGGACAGGATACACAAAAACCCGAATAATATCATGCTATACTTTAATATTCTTGATTTCATCTTTTAGTTTTTTATTTATTATAAATCGATCATTACTCCTAGGGTTACGGATTTGGTAGAGGGGTATACGCCCCTGTCCCAGCCATTTACCGGAGCGGATTCCCATTGGGCCTCTGGATCGTAATGCGAGTAGTTTGTTATGGTAATCAGGTTTTGACCGCTTATGTAAAGTTTAAGCCGCTCCAATCCAATTCTATCAACAACAGCTTTTGGAAGATTATACCCCAATTTTATATCACGGAACTTTATATAGGATCCATCTTCTACCCACAGGGAAGTAGGTGGGGCAAAAGTAACCGTATTTATGGCATTGGAAGATGCCTTGGCGTAAGTGCCCCCGGACCCGGGACCGGTCCACCTGTTGTTCCAGGCCTCTTGCGTAACATTCCAATCCCCCGTTATCGCCGTATAATATTTATTGAACTCGTTTACAATATCGTTACCTACGGAGCCTACCATTAATATGGTCAGATCGAAATTTTTATACGAAAATTCGTTGTTAAAACCGAAGGTGAAATCCGGTTGTAGATTACTTAATATGGTCTGATCATCATTGTTTACGATTCCGTTGCCATTGGTATCCTTAAACCTATAATCACCGGCGGTTTTGTTGGGCTCCCCGTTTTGATCCGCTTCCGCATCAGTTTCATAAATACCTTCTATCTCAAAACCGTACAGTTGCTGACCCGGTTCGCCCAAAAATAGCGGAAACCAATTGCCTCCACCTCCGGGGGCATCGATACGTTCAATTTTGTTTCCAAGGCCATCGGTACCCAAACTGACCACTTTATTACGGTTAAAGTTCATATTAAGGCTGGTCGTCCAATTGAAATCGCCTACAAAATTTTTGGTGGTCAATTCAAATTCAAATCCTTTGTTCTCTATTTCCCCAACATTACGTACCGAAGAAGTAAAGCCCGATGAGGTTGGAAGAATTGCGTTGAACAACAGATCTTCGGTATTTTTTGTATAGTAATCCGCTATCAGATTGATCCGATTGTTGAATAGCCCCAGATCCACCCCGATATTACCGGCTGTAGTCGTTTCCCATTTAAGGTCCGGATTTTCAAATGCACTTAATACAAATCCAACATTTTGTGTGCCATCAAATACGGGGGATGTGTTTCTTAAGCGTGCCAGGGTTTGGTAGGATCCTATGGCCTGGTTTCCGGACTTCCCATAACTAAATCTCAATTTTAGGTCATTGATATTCTTGGAATCTGCCAAAAATTCCTCATTTGAAATTTTCCATGCCAGAGCAGCGGAAGGGAAGAACGCATATTTATTGTTCTTGCCAAATTTTGAGGAGCCATCATACCTTGCCGTCAAGGTCATCAAATATCGATCATCAAAGGTGTAATTGGCCCTGCTTAAATAAGAAATCAGGGCGGCATCGTTAAAACCAGTACTTGGTGTTCCACGATTTGCTGCAGATTGGAGGTTGTTGTTTCCGAAAGCGTCCGTTAAAAAACCGGTGCCACTTGCCGATAGGGAATTTTGCTTATCCTTCTGATAGGTCATTCCCGCCAAAGCTCCAATGGTATGCTTCCCGAATTCTTTTGAAAAGTTCAGGATATTTTCATTGACAAGGCTAAAGCTATTTTCAGTAGATTTTGAGGCCTGTCCATCGGATGGGCCTGAGCTTATAATGCCAATAGGCCTATAACTATTTGTGGTTCCGGTCAAAGCCGTAAGTCCCAAATTGGTATTAAAACTAAGTCCATCCAAGATTTTATAGTTCAGATCGATGCTCCCAATAATCCGGGTGTTCAATCTTTGAAACATATCTTCATTGGCAAATGCTACGGGGTTTGTACCGCCCCAGGGCACTCCGGAAAATACAGAGTAGCTTCCGTCGTTTTCACGGATCGGATCGGTAGGCGGCATCACTAGTGAGGTAAAGGGAATTGCCCCATATCCATCTGCAGCCCCGTCATTGGCCTGATTGTATTCCGACCAGGTAATCGCCAAATTGTTTTGGAGGGAAAGTCGCTCACTTATCTTTAGATCGCCGTTGATCCTAACACTATAACGTTTGAACCCGGAATTGTTAATAATACCTTCTTGGTTCAAATAATTAAAGGAAGTATAATATTTGGCAACATCATTACCGCCCGAAACCGACACCTGATGATTCTGCATTGAAGCCGTTCTATAGACCAGGTCCTGCCAATCATTATTGGGCAGATTGGCTATTTCGCCTGCGCTGAAAACAGGAGTATCCCCTTCTGCCGCGGCTATACCATTTACCATTTCTACGTAGGTGTCGCGATTCAACAGATCTATTTTATTTCGAAGTGTCTGAAACCCCTGATACCCGTGATATGAAACCTTGGCCTTACCTTCGGCACCTCTTTTGGTGGTTATCAGGATAACGCCATTGGCACCCCTTGCCCCATAAATGGCAGTAGAGGAAGCGTCTTTCAATATTTCCATGGACTTGATATCTTCCGGATTGATGTCGGAACCAAAATCATTCAAAGGAAAACCATCTACCACGTATAACGGATTGTTGCCGCCACTTATGGAATTATTTCCCCGTACCCGGATAACTACCCCCTGACCTGGTTGTCCGGAAGCCTGATTGACGCTGACACCTGCCGCACGACCCTGTAATGCACTTGATACGCTGGTTACAGGTACTTGTGCAATTTCTTCGGAAGTTACGGAGGAAACAGAGCCGGTAAGATCGGATTTTTTTACAGTTCCATACCCTACTACCACTACTTCGTCCATACCAACGGCACTTTCTTCCAGGCTAACCATAATATTGGTTTGGCCATTAATGGAGATCTCTTTGGTGGCATATCCAATATAGGAAACCGTTAAAACGGCATTTTCATCTTCTACGGAAATAGAAAAATTCCCGTCAAAATCCGCTTGGGTTCCATTGGTGGTTCCCTTTTCCAAGATATTGGCTCCTGGCATGGGAGTGCCGCTTTGATCGGTTATTGTTCCGGTAACCAGGAACTGTAGTTCCTTTTCCCGGTAGAACCCAATGTCCGGGGATTCTATTAAGGGGGTCTTCGGTTTTACTCTTTTTAAAACAATCTGTCTATCAATAATTTTAAATGAAATATCCGTTCCTTTGAATAAATCGGTCAATATGTTATCGATCCGTTCCTTGTGGACATGCACGGAAACAAGCCTTTCCGTATCGATCACATCTTGGTTGCCCAAAAACTTAAATTCACTTTTAGCTTCAATTTCATTAAATACGGTCATCATACTTACTGCTTCCAGGTCCAATGTAATTTTGGTATTTTGGGAGTAGGTACTGGCCTCAATTCTAAAAAAGGCTATTAATAGAAAAAGAGTGGTCAACTTCATTTTTAAACTGATATTGGGAAATAATAGATATACTATCCCCAAACGAATAATATTTTTATTCATATTTTTGTATACGTTTTTGTGGTTATTAAATTAATCACCTATTACTATCGGGATATGTTGGAGCATATTCCGATTTTTTTATTTTAAGGTGGGGTTAAGAAGGAGTTCCGATCATAGGCATCTGGTTTTTATGGTTCGTTAATAATTATTTCATCCCCTAATCTGGTATATGAAAAGGGGATACTGCTCTGAAAATAGGTCATTACCTGCTCGATGGTTTCCGTATCGAACTTTGCAAAAAATTGTTGGTTATCCAAAAGGGGGTAATTATTGGTAATGGTTATATCGTAATGCCTCTCCAACACTTTTATAATTTCTGGAAACGGTCTAATCCTGAATATAATCTGCCCATTGATCCAAGAGGTATATTCATTTACATCGGTCTTTGCAATCTCCATATTGTTTATCGATTTGTCCCAAGAGGCGATCTCCCCGGGTATCAATACATATTTTTCGTTATCTTTCTTTGCGCTGCCCGTTGCATTTAACTCAACCGAACCTTCTACCAATACCGTATTTACCGCATTGTCGTTGGCATATGAACTAACATTGAACTTTGTGCCCAGTACACGGATATCAATATTGTCCGTATTGACTATAAAGGAGGCCGTTTTACTTTTTGATACTTCAAAAAAGGCCTCACCTTCCAAAAAGACCATTCTGTCCTTGTTTTTTAAAAATTTAACGGGATACTTAAGTCGGGTACCGGAATTAATATGGACTATAGAGCTATCGGATAGGATCAGTTTCATTCTTTTTCCATAAGGCACTACCAGTTCATTATAGGTAAGTACCTCATCTGGCAGTTGGTCCCTGTTCCCGCTTACAACATTTTTATAATCCAACTGGGTCCCGTTTTGCTTGCCAATTGTTCTGCCGTTCCTATCTACAATTTCCACACTGCCATCTTCTTTTATGACCTGGGTGTTTCCATTTTCCTGTATTATGGTAATTGAATTTTCATCAATATGGATTTCCTTGTCGATTTTTGTGGTCCAATATACCATGTAGCCCAAGCCCAGAAACCCGATGAATATCGCTGCACGTTTATACCACCAGGCATACGATCGCTTATTGGAAATGGTCCTCCCTTCGATCTTTTTCAACAGCATTGAATATTCAATTTCCAGATCAACCTCCTGCAGGCCCAGGTTGATATAATAGTGGTTCTCTAAAATAGCTTTAAACTTATCCTGGTTTTTTTTCTTTAATAACCATACCTTAAGTCTTTCCAGTTCAACACCGTTGATGGAATCATTTAAATACTTATCTATTAAATCTTTCAATTTATATTTCTATTAATTAACAATAGGTTAAATTTCGATATTCAGAATGTTAACGAACAGAAAATTATAAACCCTTAAAAAAATCTAAAATATTTTTCATATTTGTATTTTGTCATAGAGCTTGTCTTGAGTTGTCAAATTCAAGCGAAAATTTAAGATTTTGTGCCAGGATGAAGGCTTTTTTAAGCCACATAGTAGGGCTACGGGGCAAAAAAAAGACGAAATACGGGGGCAAAAGATAAATTTGTAGCGAATATTGGGAACTCAAGACGAGTTCATAGACCACAAATTAATAATCACCTTCTTTGGGAAGGCCATTTAATCATATATGCAGCAGGGGAAGGATCATGAAAAGGAACAGAAGTTTAAATTAGTGTACGAGCAGCTTTTTGGCCCTGTCCTGGCATATACCAAAACGTTGACCAATAATCACGACCAAGCCAAGGACATCGTCCAAAATTGCTTTATTACCTTATGGCAAAAGCGTCCGGATCTAATTGAGGGCAAATCCCTAAAAAGCTTTCTATACACCACGGCCTATAACTCATTTATAGATTTGTACCGAAAAAATCAAAAGAAAAATCAAATTCTGGATGAGCTTAAATACAGTATGGCCAAGGAAAATCTGGGCGAAGCAGAAAGTAACGAGGATCTTAAGGTAAAAAAATTGAAAATGGTGATCGACCAATTGCCTCCCAAATGCAGGGAAATAATACTTCTAAATAAAAGGGACGGCCTAAAATACAAGGAAATAGCGGTTATAAAGAATATTTCAGAGAAAACGGTAGAGAGTCAGATGCGTATTGCCTTTGCCAAGATCAGGGAGGCATTTGATGATAGTGATTCTTTTTTATTTTTACTTTTTAGCTAAAAAGGGCCCGCTTACCTACTTGGGTTTGGCCCGGATTTTTGTGGCAAATACATGCCATATCTTTTGATTTCAATGAAACCTATGTAGACATTCTTCCTAAGGGCTTCTGTTACTGCCATTTTATAAATCAGCCATTTAACTAATAGAATTCGTCGAGAATTTAACTCGGTGTAGCCTTATAGGAAGTCACTTTGCAGGGCATTGGATTATTTTGTCTTTGTAGCGCAGCGGTCTTGCTTTTTGGGCCCCGTACCCGCTGTGTCGAGTTAGTTGGTTTGTACTAAAATTTCATTATTAAATATAATTTTAATTCATAGGTATAAAAAATATCATTATTTGAGTTAATATTGGTTGTACACCATCAATAATTGATGAAATTTTGTAGCCGAATATATTTTTTAACGATTTACGCAAACGATTTCGTAAAAAATCCAACTGATAAAATTCTATGAAAACGGCAATGATGTATATCCAAAAACTAAGTGAAGTGGGGATGGAAGATTTACCAAGGGTCGGGGGCAAAAATGCCTCGCTCGGGGAAATGATCCAAAATTTAACGGCCCAGAATATAAAAGTCCCCAATGGCTTTGCCGTTACGGTAGATGCCTTTGATGTCTTTATTGACGAAAACCATTTGAAGGAAAAAATTAATGCCGCTTTGAAAGATCTGGATACCGCGGACATTATACAGCTTCGAAAAACGGGTTCCCATATCCGAAAGCTGATATCCAACGGTAAATTTCCGGTTTCCGTGGAGAAGTCGATTTTGGAATCCTATTATGCCCTTTCGGCAGAATACGATCAGGAAGCTACGGATATTGCGGTACGTTCCTCCGCCACGGCAGAAGATCTGCCCGATGCCTCCTTTGCCGGGCAACAGTCCACATATCTGAACATCCGTGGCGGGGAAATGTTGTTGACGGCCATAAGAAGTTGTTTCGCCTCCTTGTATACCGATCGGGCCATTTCCTATCGTTCTTCCCGTGGTTACGATCACTTTACCATCAAATTATCGGTCTGTGTGCAAAAAATGGTACGTTCGGATCTGGGTTCTTCCGGGGTAGCTTTTTCCCTGGATACCGAAAGTGGGTTCAAGGATGTAGTGTTGATCAATGGCGCCTATGGCCTGGGAGAGCTGGTAGTAGGTGGGGAAATTTCCCCGGACGAATTTATTGTGTTCAAACCTACCCTAAAAAAAGGATTTGATGCCATTATTGATAAAAAACTAGGTAAAAAAACCCACAAAATGGTCTATGGAAACAAACCTTTTGAAACCGTGAAACAGGTTCCTGTGGATCAAAAGATCCAGGATACCTTTTGTCTAAAGGATGCCCAAATTATACAATTGGCACAATGGGTACAGAAAATAGAGAACTACTATAGTTCCCAACGAGGGTCTTGGTGCCCCATGGATATAGAATGGGCCATAGACGGACTCACCAATGAACTCTACATAGTTCAGGCAAGGCCGGAGACCATCCACTCCCAGGAGCAAACGGATAGTATTAAAGAGTATGAAATTGAGGACGGGGAACATCTCGTGGACAAGCTTATTCTTGAAGGTGTTGCCGTAGGGGATAAGATAGGCAATGGCAAGGTACATCGAATTTTTTCTTTGGACGGCAGGGACGGTAGTGCGGATGAGACCGATTTTAAGGAAGGCGATGTTTTGGTTACCGAAATGACCGATCCCGATTGGGAACCCTTAATGAAAAAGGCCTCGGCCATTATTACCGAAAAAGGGGGGAGAACCTGTCATGCCGCCATTGTGGCCCGTGAAATAGGTGTTCCGGCAATTGTAGGTGCGGCCGCTGCCACCACCTTGCTCCAAAACGGACAGGGTATCACCGTTTCCTGTGCCGAGGGTAATATAGGCAAGGTGTATCAAGGAAAAATAAACTATAAATTCCACGAAACGGCATATACCGAATTCCCAAAGACCAAAACACCGGTCCTGATGAATATAGGTTCTCCGGAACTGGCCTTTCAATACAGGAAAATCCCCAATGCGGGAGTTGGTCTTGCCAGGGAAGAATTTATAATCAACAATTATATAAAGGTGCATCCCCTGGCCTTGTTGAAGCACAGGGAACTCAACGATCCGGCCCTATCCACCTCCATTGCGGAATTGATCAGGGGATACGTATCCGAAGAAGCCTTTTTCATCAATAAGTTGGCACAGGGAATCGCAAAAATTGGTGCTGCCTTCTATCCCAATAGGGTGATTACCAGATTATCCGATTTTAAGACCAATGAATATTACAACCTTTTGGGCGGTAACCATTTTGAGCCCAAAGAGGAAAACCCCATGATAGGATGGCGTGGCGCATCCCGATACTATTCCGAGGTCTTTAAGGAGGCTTTTGTTTTGGAATGCAAAGCGTTAAAAATGGTACGCGATCAATTTGGACTGGAAAATATCACTATTATGGTCCCCTTTTGCAGAACACCGCAGGAACTCGCCAAAGTATTACGGATTATGGAGGAAAACGGACTTAAGAGAGGGGAGCGTGGCCTGGAAATATATCTAATGGCAGAACTGCCCTCCAATGTAATCTTGGCCCATGAGTTTGCACCCATGATAGATGGGTTCTCCATAGGGTCCAACGACCTTACCCAATTGGTGTTGGGACTGGATAGGGATTCCGGTCTGGTAGCCCACCTCTACGACGAACGCAATTGTGCCGTAAAAAGTATGATCAGAATGTTGATAGCAACGGCAAAGAAACACAAGACCAAGGTGGGGATATGCGGGCAAGGTCCTTCGGATTTTCCGGATTTTTCCCAATTCCTGATAGAAGAAGGGATCGATACTATTTCGGTAACCCCGGACTCCATGCTAAAAACATTGAAAGTTATTCACACTATAGAAAATTAAGTTATGGGCAATACTATAGAGGACATCCTGTACGATGCGCACAAGCACAACAAAAGGGAAGAACTATTGGCTTATTTGGAAACCATCCGGTTAAAGAATCCAAATAGCGAATTGACAGATTTATACCAAATTGCCTATGAACGTATAATGGATTCCTGATGATATGGAAATTGGGTTCTTATACAATTTATCAACCCATATTTTTCGTTCTAGAGGTCAGTCAGTAGTTAGTTGCCTACTTTAAATTGAATTATTGGTGAAAATGTCAGGCTGAGCGCAGTCGAAGCCAGATTTTGACGATCAAGAGTTCTCGACTTCGCTCGAACGGACGGCGATGGTGATTTTAAAGTCCTGTTTTTTAATTTAATACCGAATTCAAATTATGGGTATTTATCTACTGACCTTTATTTCGTTCTTTTAAACAAATCCATATAGTCCTTAAAAATATAGAGCTTTCCTCGTTGTCCCCCGGTAATTTCATGGAGAATCTCTAATTTTTCTAAAGAGGCTATTAGCTTGTAAGCGGAAACATTGGATTTTTGAATAGTTTTTTCTACCTGGTTTACATCGATTACTGGTCTGGAATATAGGCCTTCTATGATCAGACGTGCATCTACACTTCTGTTTCCCAGGGTCTTTAATTTAATGTCCAGTGTCTTTTGCAACTGCATAATACTATCGAAGGTGGTTACACCTGATTTTGCTGTCTCGACTATACCGCTCAGGAAAAATTTGAACCATTGGGAAAGATCATTATGTGTTCTTACTCGCATCAGGTTATCATAATACAGTATTCTGTTTTTTTCAAAAAAATCCGATAAGTATAGAATAGGTTGTTTTAGAATTCCCTTGCTTACTAGATATAATGTAATCAATAACCTTCCAACTCTTCCATTTCCATCCAAAAAAGGATGTATAGTTTCGAATTGATAATGTATCAATGCAATTTTTAGCAGGTCGGGCAAATGATTGAGTTCGTCATTGGCAAATTTTTCAATGTCCGACATTAAGTCGTGTATTGAAGTATGGACGGGAGGAATAAATACGGCATCATTCATTGTGGCACCACCAATCCAATTTTGGCTAATCCTGTATTCCCCAGGCAACTTGTTTTGCCCTCTTACTCCTTGTAATAAAATCTTGTGGGTCTGCCTTATAAGTCTCGAAGAAAAGGGAAGTCTGTGTAACATTTTTACAGCCTCGTTCATTGCTATGATATAGTTTTGAACTTCTTCCCAATCATCCCTTTTTTCAACGGAAATTTCATCTTTTTTGAGAAAGGCTTCCTCTATGTTGGTTTGTGTGCCTTCTATTTTAGAGGATTGTGTGGCCTCTTTCGCAATGTGCATACTTATGAATAGTTCAATGTTGACATATTCCGAATACATATCCAATCTTCCCAATTGTCTATCTGCTTTACTTAATAGGGCAAGTACTTCCATATCTTCAATTTGCCATTGTTTATGGATTGGATTAGGCTGAAAACTTTTGTAATAACCTTGACTAATTTGTGTGCCGGAAACGAAATCTTTCATAACGTTTTTCTTTATTTATACCGTTTTTATTTAACAAAAATACTCATTTTGTTAAACAAATAATTTACTATTTAAGTTTTACTGTATTTATATTAAATAATATGGTATTTACTTAAGTGTTTAGACCTAAAACTCCATATCTTATAAAAATTTTGCGTATGGGTTCTGATCGGATTTTATAGTATTCTGGCAGATAAGCGTTAATTAAAATCATATTAGGGAGCATTGTGCTTATGTTAAGTTGCCCAATGCCAATGGGATATTTTCGGTTGGCCCAATTCTTCGACTTGTCCCCTGTATAAGGTGTAAGCTTACTGGACACCATCTGTAAAAATATTTTACACTACTTGCAGAATGTTTTTATCTGAAATTTTGTATATAACTTATATTCAGTGAATTATGTTTGTGGCATGCTGTTCGGGATTAATGGTACAAGGATTTTCATCAATCATTTAAAATAAACAGATCATGAAAAAAATTAGTTTAACATTGGTGGCTGCAATGCTGCTTTTTACAGGAAGTGTATTAGGTAACGGTTCGGATAAGGGCGATCCATCCAAGGCGCTAAGAAAACAAGTAAAGGAACTCTTGGAAGACTATCGTTCAGAGCCCAATAGGAATTTGGTTGCAAGTATTTTATTTACCATCAATCGCGAAAATGAGATAGTGGTTTTGTCGGTTAAAACAAAAAATTCCAATTTAAAGGAATATATTAAAACTCGCTTGAATTATAAAGAGGCCAAAACCGAAGAAAGTGTTGGAGGCAGAAAATTTGTGATACAGGTAAGGGTACTGAGCTAGCAATTACAAATTTGTTAAAAAAAATGCAAGGGCAGCACCGTTTATATGGCGTTGCCCTTTTTTTGTAACATTAAAAAAGGATTTTCCATCGTATCCATAAAGTCCGCTTCCGCCCCAACCCATAATCGACCTTCTTTATCTTCAAAAATGGTTTGTACGGCCTTAACACCGAGACCTTGCTTCTTACTTTCTTTTCGGAAAATCCTCTCAAATTTGTTATCTTCGGTTTACAGGGTAAAATCCGATCGGATTTTCACGTACGAAACTATAGACCAAAACCTTAGGGTTCATGCAAAGTGGCAATAACCAGAATCCGAATTACTGAAAGTGAAGTCGATTGCATTCATTGATACCGAAATTGAGCTAAAGAGCCTAAGGATTCTTGACATTGGAAGTATCAAGAGCGATGGAAGTCACTTTCATAAAAATTCGGTTACCGACTTTATCCGCTTTCTCAAGGGGATACAATTTATTTGCGGACACAATATTTTCAACCACGACATAAAGTATATCGGCAAAGCACTCATTGATGCTGGAATAGATACTTCAAATATTATCGACACCTTATTTCTTTCTCCCTTACTTTTTCCTACCAAGCCTTATCATGCCTTAGTGAAGGACGATAAGTTGCAATTAGAAGATGCAAACAATCCTTTGAATGATTCCATCAAGGCAAAAGATTTGTTTAATGATGAAATTGCAGCGTTCAAACAAACTGATGAAACGCTAAAACAGATTTTCTATTTGTTGCTACATGACAAAACTGAGTTTTGCTCCTTTTTTAATTTCGTGGGGTATAAAAACGAAAGCCAAGATGTTGAAAGGCTGGTTCGGCAAAAGTTTGAAAATGAAATTTGCATAAATGTTGACCTCGCACAAATAATTTCGGAACACCCAATTGAATTGGCTTACGCTCTCTCGCTTGTAAGCTCTTTCATTGAGCACAAAAAAATACATTCCATTACACCGCGTTGGGTTCTGAAAAATTATCCGGAAGTTGAAAGAATCATGTTTCGTTTGAGAAACAAACCTTGTGTTAACGGTTGTGAATATTGCAATAATGCTTTGAACATTCATAAAGGTTTGAAAAGGTTTTTTGGTTTTGATTCATTTAGAACTTACGGAGGCGAACCACTCCAAGAGAAAGCGATTAAAGCGGCTGTTGACAGTAAATCCATACTTGCGGTTTTCCCGACAGGTGGAGGAAAATCAATCACCTTTCAAGTTCCTGCATTAATGAGCGGGGAAGCTTCCAAAGGTTTGACGGTTGTAATTTCCCCCTTGCAATCGTTGATGAAAGACCAAGTTGACAATCTTGAAAAAATAGGGATTACGGAAGCTGTAACTATAAACGGTCTACTTGATCCTATTGAAAGGGCCAAATCTTTTGAACGGGTGGAAGATGGTTCCGCAACCATTCTTTACATCTCGCCTGAATCCCTTCGTTCAAAGATCATTGAACGATTGATTTTAGGTAGAAAAATTGCACGATTTGTAATTGATGAGGCACACTGTTTTTCTTCATGGGGTCAGGATTTTAGAGTGGATTATTTATATATCGGCGATTTCATTAAACAACTTCAGGAGAAAAAAAATTTGGAGGATGGAATTCCTGTTTCCTGCTTTACCGCAACTGCAAAGCAGAAAGTGATAGAAGATATTCGCGAGTACTTCAAAGTAAAGCTTTCTCTAGATCTTGAACTTTATACTTCCAAAGCATCTAGGACAAATCTGCAATACAAAGTTTATGAAAAGAGTAATGAAGAGGAAAAATATCAGACAGTAAGAGATTTGATCGAAGGGAAGAATTGCCCGACAATCATTTATGTTTCCAGAACCAGAAGGGCCTATCTGCTTGCAGAAAGATTGACCAAAGACGGTTTTAATGCCAAACCCTACCATGGAAAGATGGACAAGCAGGAGAAGTCTGAAAATCAGGATTCATTCATCAACGGGGAAACCCAAATTATGGTAGCCACCTCTGCTTTTGGAATGGGAGTTGACAAGAAGGACGTTGGCATGGTGATTCATTATGAGATTTCCGATTCTTTGGAAAATTACATTCAGGAGGCAGGGAGAGCGGGACGGGATGAAAATATAGTTGCAGATTGCTTCGTATTGTTCAATGAAGAAGACCTTGGTAAACATTTCATTCTATTGAATCAGACTAAACTTTCCATTAAGGAGATACAGCAGATTTGGAAAGCGATAAAAGATATTACCAGATTCCGTTCAAAGGTTTCAAACTCCGCCTTGGAGATCGCTAGAAAAGCGGGTTGGGACGACAATGTAGTTGAGATCGAAACCAGGGTAACCACGGCAATTGCCGCCTTGGAAGATGCAGGGTATTTAAAGCGAGGGCAGAATATGCCTAGAATTTTCGCCAACAGTATCCTTTCCAAGAATGCAAAAGAAGCCATAGACAAAATCAACGCTTCTGAAAAGTTTCAAGAGAAGCAAAAAGAAAAGGGAATCCGAATCATCAAGAAACTTTTTTCAAGCAAAAGCAGAAAGCAATCAAACGAAGAGTCTGCCGAATCCAGAATTGATTACATAAGCGACCACCTGGGAATTGTAAAAGAAGAAGTGATAAACATTGTGAATCTCCTACGTGAGGAGAAGATTTTGGCAGATGCAAAAGATTTAACGGCCTTCATCAAAAAGGGTGAAAATACAAATCGTTCCCTGAATATTCTTGATTCGTTCGGCAAAATTGAAAATTTTCTTTTGCCAGTTTTTGAGGAACAGGAAAAAACATTTCATATCAAAGAACTGAACGAAGAAGCTGAACAATATGGGTGCGATGATGTGTCTCCGAATAAGATAAAAACACTCATCAATTTTTGGGCAATCAAGAATTGGATAAAGCGACAGAACCTTCAATACTCAAAGAACCATATTGCAGCTATCTCACTTCATCCGAAAGAAATGCTGAAAGAGAAATTGGAGAAGCGGCATGAATTGGCTAAGTTCATTATAGAACACCTTCATGGGAAGAGTAATTTAAATGTAACCGAAGAAGTTGAAAAAGAAGAAGTATTGGTCGAATTTTCGGTTCACGAATTAAAAACTGCTTATGAAAACCATCAAAGTCTTTTCAAACTTGATATTGGTATCGATGATATTGAAGATACCCTCTTTTACCTTTCAAGGATCGAGGCCATCAAAATTGAAGGTGGTTTTCTTGTTATTTATAATCGGCTGACAATCGAAAGGGTCGAGCAGGATAATTATAAAAGATATACCAAAGAGGATTATCAGAGGCTAAATCAGTTTTACGAAAACAGGGTCCAGCAAATTCATATCGTTGGGGAATACGCAAAGAAGATGATAGGCGACTACAAGGATGCATTGCAGTTTGTAGAGGATTATTTTCAATTAAACTACAGTTCATTTCTTAAAAAATATTTCCCCGGAAGCAAGGCCGATAACCTCAAACTCAAAATGACCCCTGGAAAATTCAAACAACTTTTTGGGGAATTATCGCCAACGCAATTAAAGATCATAAATGACAATGAAACAAAACACATTGTTGTAGCTGCCGGGCCTGGAAGTGGAAAGACAAGAGTGTTGGTGCATAAACTTGCTTCATTGCTTTTGATGGAAGATGTAAAACATGAGCAGTTGCTTATGGTGACTTTTTCAAGAGCGGCAGCAACAGAGTTCAAAAAGCGTTTGTTAAAACTTATTGGCAACGCTGCAAACTATATTGAAATAAAAACCTTTCATTCCTATTGCTTTGACTTATTGGGAAAGGTTGGCAGCTTGGAAAAGTCAGATGCGATTTTGAAAAAAACGATTGAAAAAATCAAGAGTAGGGATGTTGAGCCAAGCCGAATTACAAAAACTGTTTTGGTGATAGACGAAGCCCAGGACATGGATGAAGATGAGTTCAACCTGATAAGTGCCTTGATGGAACAGAATGAAGAAATGCGGGTAATCGCAGTGGGTGATGACGACCAGAATATTTATGGATTCAGGGGAGCAAGTTCAAAATATCTTGAACAATTTATTAGGGTGAACAGGGCAATCAAGCATGAGTTGGTCGAGAATTACAGAAGCAAGGGCAATCTTGTAGAATTTACAAATCAGTTTGTAAAGCAGATTCGGAATCGATTAAAAGACACTCCAATTATGGCTAAGCAAACCGACAATGGGAAAATAAAACTGGTCCGATATAAAAGCGACAGTTTTATTAAACCGCTTGTCCATGACATTCTCACAACGGGGCTTTCAGGAACTACATGTGTACTTACAAAAACAAATGAGGAAGCACTTCAAATTACAGGGTTGCTTTTAAAAAATGACATGCAGGCGAAATTGATTCAGACAAATGACGGTTTCAGTTTGTATAATCTTTCGGAAGTCAGGTTCTTTTTGGATCAACTGAATTTGGCCGATGATGTTTTTATTATTAGCGATGATATATGGGCAAATGCCAAACGCGAATTGATAGACAAGTTTCGCAATAGCACAAAGTTGGAAGTATGTATAAACATTATTAAGGATTTTGAGGCTACCAATCCAAAGAGGAAATACAGATCTGATTTGGAAGTTTTTATTCGCGAATCCAAACTTGAAGACTTTTTTAACGAGAATGGTGAAACAATTTTTGTCTCCACCATTCATAAAGCAAAAGGGAAAGAGTTTGACAATGTATTCCTTATGCTTGAAAATTTTAATCCTGCAACGGACGAAGCCAAGAGACAGTTATATGTTGCTATGACAAGAGCAAAACAGAATTTGACAGTGCATCTTAATTCCAACTTTCTTGACGGTCTTTCAGTAGAAAATATAGAACGAATTGAAGACGAAGAGATTTACCTGCCGCCAAAAGAGTTGACAATGCATTTGACATACAAAGATGTTTGGCTTGACTACTTTGCAAATAGACAATATTTAATTTCTCAACTTATAAGTGGAGATATTTTGACTTTGAACGGTGATGAATGTTTGAGCCAAAACGGCCAATCCGTGTTAAAATTTTCCCGGCATTTCTTAATACAAATTGAAAGCTTAAAAGAGAAGAATTACAAACTGAAAAGCGTAAAAGTGAACTTCATTGTTTACTGGTTGAAAGAAGGAACAGATTATGAGGTTAAAATTATTTTACCGGAACTTTACTTTGAGAAACAACAGAATGAAGGCTAATATTCGGTTTTCGAAGAGGGTGTAATCTAAACTCTGTCCCGCTTCCCGTCCCTTCGGGAGGTAGACTTTTCGACAGCAAATGAATGTGGTATTGTTACATTTCTTTTTGATCTAACCTTATTCGATAATCGAGATTTAAACCTGCCCGCTGGTCGGACAGATTTTCCCGTTTCCGTTCAGGCGGGCCTGCCTTTGTCATACATACAGGCTTGCCCCGAGGTGGTTTACTTATGTCAAATGCCCGGATTAAAGTCCCATTGGAATTTCAAAATTGTAGTAAAGGTTTATAGGGAACCATATTATCCCCATAATCACCTATTACAAAAAACTTTCCAGATCTGTACCATTTAACACATAGCATCAATGCACTCCCATTGCGATGTTGGATTTCCATTGTCGTTATAGATCCTTACATCGTAACCTGGAACAATAATTTCGTTTTTGTAAAGGTGCCGATCAATTGCAACATAACTTTTCATATTTTTCTTTTTTATAGTATTAATGAGCTGTTTACCTTTTGTCCAAATGGTCAGAACACCTTCATAATTTGCAATTGCCACCAATTCTCCATTGAAATTCCAGGCTATCGATCTATTATCAATATTATTTCTACTTTGAAATTTAATTGTTGTGTCATTGTTGACATCAAAGATTTCAGCACCATTTTCAATAGCGGCTATTGCCAAAACGTTTTTGAAAGGATCTATCCAACCTGTTTGACCTCGGATTCATTTTTATGGATTTGCAGGAGTTCAAAAGTGTGGCCATCGTATATGCCGATCTTTTTGTCATTGCCCCTACAGCAATAAAATTGCCGTCGTTACTCCAATTGGCTGTACAAAGAATTTTATTTTTGTCCTGTTCTTACGAATAACATTCCAATATACCCATCATAAGAAAGCAGTAGATTATTATCATTTTTTTTATTTCCCGATTTACAATTTTTCGCTTTTGGAGACTACGGTAACCTCGAATTCGATTGCATCGGAAATGGCATGGTCTTTTAGGTTACTGAACAAACTCTTGGATTCGTAGTTCACTTTCCACCTCGTTCGGTCAATAATAAATTTCGCTACCATTACCAACTTGCCCTTCCCATGTTTTAAAATAGCCTTATATTCTATTGGCTCAGTTATATTCTTGATGGTCAGATTGGCCTTAATATCCAAGTTAAGGCTATCGGAATATTTTATATCTGTGATTTCCAATTTGGAGATCGGGTGTTTTTCAACATCAAAAAAATCTTCATTTTTGAGATGCCATACCAACATCTCATTATATTTGCCATCGGTATTGATGATAGAATTCATATCTATCTCAAATCGACCTCCCGATAAGGAATCCTTATCTTTAAGGATCATACCGCTCTTAAATTTCACAGTGCCGTAGTGTTCGTTAAATTTGAAAAGATTGGAGCCCGTCCACTTAATTAAACTTGCGCTTGTGTCTATTTTAATCTCCTCTTGTGCCCTTGCAAAACCAATTGAAAATAAGATGTAGAATAATAGTATAGGTTTTTTCATCTGTTAATATTTATTGTTTTTTAATGGTTGGATGTAATTCGCCAATTAACATAATCGGTTGGTATCGACTTTATTGTTATGGCTCATTTCATGATTTTTATTTTTTCTCAAAACTATAGGCATACTTGTTAAATCATGTCAAAAAAATGTAAAACGATTGTGAAAAGTTGTAACTTTTTACCTAATTGAATATTGGCAATGATTATTATGATGAAGTACAGAATTTTGATTTCAGGTTTTTTGCTGGCCCTATCCTTTTTTGCCGTATTGGCTTATGTTGGTATTGATGAAAATGATAATTTTTCGGAGCAGGTAAAAATTGCTTTAAGGGATTCTGGAAACAGGTTGCTACTGTCGAACGACGATTCCACATCATTGATACTGCCCATAATTGAATTGGACAAGAATAATTTTGAGCTGTCATTTCAAAACAAGCTGTCGATTCTACCCGATAGCTTGGTAACTATTATTGACCATAGTTTAGAAGCTTCACATTTGCCCAATAGCTATATCGTGGAAGTTATCAACCTTGATAGCGGAGAAGTTTCTTATAGCTATGAAGTCAAAAAGAATATAGAGGAAAACATTATTCCTTGCATTGGTCGAAACCTGCCAAAGGGCAGTTATAAAATTAAAGTCCTTTTTACGGAACAACAATCGATATTAATATCGTATAAAAACCCCTCCTTAATTTCTTTGATTGGAATAGGATTCTTAAGCTTTGGATTGCTGTATTGGAAGAAAGGGAAAATGGGTTATTCCGAGGTAGGACTTTCACCGTTTTCGAAAATTGGCAGCTATGAGTTTCATAAAGAACAGAATAAATTGATAAGGGGCAGTTCCACTATTAAACTTAGTGTAAAGGAATGTGAATTGATTTCAATATTTGCTGAAAAACCAAATCAAATTATTAAACGCGATTTCCTCATTAAAGCGGTTTGGGAAGACAATGGGGTTTTTGTCGGCCGTAGCCTGGATACCTTCATTTCGAAAATTAGAAAAAAGTTTGAAGGTGATGATTCCATACATATTATAACTATCCATGGGGTGGGTTACAAACTTGAAATCTCCTAAGGTCATGTATGCTTGGCCTGCCACACATTAGGGCGGGGGTGGAGCGGCCCTGTTTGCCGGCGGGGCATTGGTGCAGTCCGTTTCTATTTAGGGGCGGCCCCGTCTTGATTGGCATATGTACTTCTATACATAATTTGGCTTTACAATATTTATAAGCATTCGCACATGAATTGTGCCTGACCCATTATCATTAGATGAGGTCATATAAAAAGAAAAACCCTGTAAATGTTCACATTTACGGGGTTTTGGTTGAATTTGA
>CBFGWQ010000039.1:0-24380 GCA_965652575.1 uncultured Arenibacter sp.
ACTGATGTTACGCACTAAAGTAGTAATTTTCGATTATGAATGTTAATAACTTGCTCGATCTTTACACGGACTATTTATTGATAACCCCGAGCTATAGCACGGCTACCGGTCTGTCCGCCGTTACCGACAACCAGGTAAGCCATGACCGGATAACCCGGATGCTTTCGGGATCCCTTGATTCAAGGACCCTATGGGGGCAGGTCAAGCCTATGGTGCACGACATCCGCTCCGCGGAGGGGCTGTTGATAATAGACGATTCGATAGAGCCCAAGAAACATACGAAGGAGAACCCGATGATCACATGGCACTACGATCATTGTAGCGGCAAGTGCGTCAAGGGGGTGAACTTCATGAACTCATTTTATTATAGTCCCCGGCACGAAATGGGACTTCCCATAGGTGTTGAGTTCGTGGTAAAGGATATCGAGTACCGGGACGAGAAGGGCAATGCCAAAAGAAAGAGCGGGGAGACCAAGAACGAAATGATGCGCCGTATGGTAAGGCATGCCGATTACAACGTCGGGTTCAAATATGTACTTGCCGACAGTTGGTTCTCCTCCTCGGAGAACATGGGATGTATCGTAGACGAATGCGGTTCGGACTTTATCATGGCCATCAAGTCCAACAGGGTCGTGGCATTGAGCAGGGAGGATAAGTCGATGGGCAACTTTATAAGTATTGAATCTTTAGAGCTGGAAGGGCGTACCATGTCCGTTTACCTGAAACAGTACGATAATCCCGTACTGATAGGCAAACAAGTCTTCAAAAACGGGGATGGCAGTACAGGTGCGCTCTATCTGGCCTCTAGCGATACTGACTTGGACTATACGGCCCTTACTACGATCTATGAGAAACGATGGAAAGTAGAGGAATTCTTCCGCTCGATCAAAAACAACACGGCCTTTGCAAAGGCCCCGACCAAGACCGTAAAAACACAACAGGCCCATTTTACGGCATCGATGATCGCCTTTTGCAAACTGGAAAGGCTCAAAATAAGGAACGACAAAAACCATTATGCAATGAAAAACCGGATCTGGTTGGCAGCCACCAAGACCGCATGGCAAGAATTGGACAGGTTATCAACACCGCAAATCAATTATAACAAAGTTGCTGCGTAACATCAGTTAATAATGAAAAAAATGAAAACTAGAGTTGGAAAATTGGCGTGGGCCATGTTGTTGATCTTTGCCATGTCGGCCTGTTCATCAACACAAAGTTTACAGGAGTATTATGTGGACAATGAGGATAATCCAAATTTCTTATCGGTAGATCTGCCGGTAAGTTTGTTGAATATGGAGAAGGCCGATTTAACCAAGGAGCAAAGGGAAGCCCTTGGGTCATTAAAAAAATTAAATATTCTGGCATTTAAAATAACCAAGGATAACTTTAGTGAATTTCAAAAAGAAAAAGCGAATATCACCGCCATTCTAAAAAATGGCAAGTTTACCGAGTTGATGAAGATGAACACTAGTTTTGGCAAAGCATCCGTAAGATATTTGGGTGATGATGATGCCATTGACGAGGTAATCATTTATGGCGATAGTGAGGATAAGGGTTTTATGCTGGTCCGGGTTTTGGGCAAAAATATGAACCCTGCCAAATTGGTCCAATTTATGAAGGCGGTGGAAAAATCGGATTATAAGGGCGAAGGTTTGGGAGAAATTGGAAATTTTTTGAAAGGGTAGGAAAGGAACAAAATAGTTAGTCCTTGCTTACAATATTTTGAGGCCCTGTACTGCTGATCGGCAGTGCAGGGCTTTTTTACATTTAAGGTAGGGCCAACTTTATCTCCGGATTCGGTTACTTAAATATAAAGTTTAAGTATGTGTTCAGTTTTGGACTAAGGATTCCCTATTGCCAAGCTTTGGGAAAATAGTTTTAAGAGTTTTTTTATATTAGTGCCAATAAAAACACTAACTAAATTTTATTATGGAAAAAGCAGAGGAATGGCTTAATTACGGAATAGAACTGGTAAAGGAGTTTGGTCCCAAGGTACTGACGGCATTACTGATTTTTATTATTGGGTTATGGCTTATAAAAAGGATTATCGGAGGTACAAAAAAGATTATGTACAACAGTAAATACGATGAATCCCTACAACGTTTTTTACTTAGTCTGGTATCCTGGGTCCTAAAAATATTCCTGATCTTAGTGGTCATTGGACAGTTGGGGATAAATATAACTACCTTCGCAGCAGTTATTGCAGCGGCCGGTCTGGCAGTTGGTCTAGCGCTGCAGGGCTCTTTGTCCAATTTTGCCGGAGGGGTCTTGATCATGATTTTTAAACCCTACAAAATTGGCGATTTAATAGAGGCACAGGGAGTATTGGGCAGTGTAAAGGAAATCGAGATCTTTACTACAAAACTTGTTACGCCACAAAATAAGTTGGCCATTGTTCCAAATGGGGCCATGGCCAATGGCAATATCATAAATTATACGGCAGAGGGTAAGATGAGGGTGGACACTACCGTTGGTATTGGATATGGAGAGGATATCAAGAAGGCCAAGGAAGTATTATTGGCAGTATTGGAATCCAATCCCAAGGTGTTGAAAGACCCTGCACCATCCGTTAACGTATCCGAATTGGCCGATAGTTCCGTAAATTTTGCAGTGCGCCCCTATTGTACCCCGGAAGATTATTGGTCGGTGTATTTTGAGACATTGGAAAATTGCAAATTGGCACTGGATAAGGCCGGTATAGAGATCCCTTATCCACATCAGGTAGAAATACAAAAGAAGGGCTAAGTTTTGTTCTTTATATGGTGCGACAGATAAAAAAAGCAATCCATGGCGCAATATTTGGCTTTGGATTGCTTCTGTTGTTCAATAAAAAGAGTTGTTTAAACTATTTACAGCTTGTTTAAATTCCTGTATAGTTGCTCGGGGTAATTTGTTTCAATTCGGATTTTATTGCTTCGGTGGTTTCCAAAGTATCGATAAAATTGGAAAAGGACTCCTGTGTAATCTTCTCATTGGTACGCGTTAATCCCTTTAGTACCTCATAGGGATCGGGATAGGCCTCCCGCCTTAAAATGGTCTGGATGGCCTCAGCAACTACCGCCCAATTATTTTCCAGGTCCTGCTCAAACTTTTTCTTGTTCAACAAAAGCTTGTTCAGGCCCTTTAGGGTAGATTGAAAGGCTATGATGGTATGTCCAAAAGGCACGCCAATGTTTCTTAGCACCGTACTATCGGTTAAATCCCTTTGCAGCCTGGATACGGGAAGTTTGGCGGATAAATGTTCAAAAATGGCATTGGCAATACCCAAATTCCCTTCGGAGTTCTCAAAATCGATAGGGTTTACCTTGTGGGGCATGGCGGAAGATCCCACTTCACCGGCTTTTATTTTCTGTTTAAAATAGTCCATGGAAACATAGCTCCAAAAATCCCTGTCCAAATCCAATATAATAGTATTTATCCTCTTGAGGCAGTCGAACAGGGCGGCCATATGGTCATAATGTTCTATCTGCGTAGTAGGGAAGGAATGGTGCAGACCAAGTTTCTCCTGAACAAATTTTTGTCCAAATCCCCTCCAATCAATTTGTGGATAGGCTACCTTGTGGGCATTATAGTTTCCTGTTGCCCCTCCAAATTTTGCAGCGCTAGGAATATCGTTGAGTAAATTGAACTGTTCTTCCAAACGCACTGCAAATACCTCGATCTCCTTTCCCAAGCGGGTAGGGGATGCAGGCTGTCCGTGTGTTCTTGCCAACATAGGTACAGCTTCCCATTCCTTTGCCAAGGCCGTTAACCTGTTCAATATCTCCAAATATTGGGGTACATAAACCTCGTTCATGGCTTCTTTGACGGAAAGGGGAATGGCGGTGTTGTTTATATCCTGCGAGGTTAATCCGAAATGGATAAACTCCTTATGGGAAGCCAAGCCCAATTTATCGAACTCCTTTTTTATAAAATATTCAACTGCCTTTACATCATGGTTGGTTATTTTTTCAATTTCTTTTATGGCATTGGCATCCTCAGAATCAAAATCGATATAGATTTTTCTCAAATCGTTAAATTTTGAACCGTCAAAATTTGAAAGCTGGGGAAGGGGAATTTCACATAGTGCTATAAAATATTCAATTTCTACACGTACCCTATATTTTATAAGGGCCTCCTCTGAAAAATAGGAAGCAAGGGAAGCTATTTTATTTCTGTATCTGCCATCGATAGGGGATATGGCGTTTAATTTGTTTAATGACATCTTGTGCTATTTGATTGATTTTGGAAAAGCGCAAAGATAGCTATAAGTTAAGGAGTTTAAAAGTGAAGTGAAAGATAGTTCCGTTATTTGTTCTACGGTCGTTACTTATCCTAGTTTTGTCAAGGTCATCCTGGCCCTGGCCTTATAGGCGGCACTACCATTTGTATAGTTCTGTTCCAATATAAGGCGCAATTCCGGATGTATCCAATCGAATTTTCTGCCCAATAACAAAAGACTGGTCATAGCATATGCCTGGGCAGCCACTTTATGGTTGCCTATGAGCCAGTCGAAACACGTGGAAGTAATGCTTTCCAAGTGTTTTTCGCTCAATATTTTACGGGTTTCCTGGTCTTTTGATTGAAAGTAGGACTTCATAAGTGCCTCACATATTTTTGCTATAGGTCTTACCGCAGGATCCAAATGCACGGATCCAATATGGTGCACAAAAGTATCCATATTCGGAAAAAGATAGTTCAAATGTTCCTTGGCCATAAATTCCAAAACCCAACATGCTTTACAGGATATAGGGTCATCTACTTGAAAGGCAATTTCCAATAGGGCCGCAACATTGGAGGGGTTATTTGCCATAAGGTTGGACATCTCCATTCTTTTGGTCCTGGAATGGTCTACGTAATCAAGGGCGTTATAGAGTTCTGAATAAGTCACAATTGCTTCTAATAAGTTGGTAAATCTGGTATTTTATAGATCTGTTATATTTTTAAAAGCATATATAAAGCACATAAAATTATCCGGTCATATGCGTACAATATTTTTAGTTGTTATGCTTACGGACAGTTAAATTTAGGATTTTCCTCCCATTAATTCAGAGACTAATGGGGGTACGCCTTTTACGGCACTGGCCTGTATTATGGTGAGACCATTAAAATCGGTGCGGGAAATATTCGGTTTTGGGTCAATAAAGTAAATGGGGGTATCCCTGGATACATAATGTACTAAACCGGCTGCAGGATATACCTGCATCGAGGTGCCTATAATAATTAAAATATGGGCTTGTTGCGTAATATGGGCCGCTTTTTCCAATAAAGGCACTTCCTCACCAAACCATACAATATGGGGACGAAGCTGTTTCCCATCTTTCGAAAGATCACCAATTTTGATGTCGGTTTTCCAATCGATTATATTACTGGGATTATAGCTGCACCTGGCCTTTAACAGCTCCCCGTGCAAGTGAATTACCTTGGAGCTGCCGGCCCGTTCGTGCAGGTCGTCCACATTTTGGGTTATGATGCTCACATCAAAATGGTCTTCCAGGTCAACCAAAGTCTTATGGGCCATATTAGGGGAGACTTTGAGCAATTGTCTCCTTCTCTGGTTGTAAAAATTGAGCACCAGATCTGGATTCTTTTGAAACCCTTGGGGCGTGGCCACTTGCATTACATCATGGCCTTCCCATAAACCATCCGAATCCCTAAAAGTGCTTATTCCACTTTCCGCACTGATCCCTGCACCTGTTAAGACCACTATTTTTTTCATTATGATGGAATATAGTAATATTTGTAAAATTAAACGATTTCTTTTTTAATACCTTAGATTTATGGTAGATCGGAAGTTACTTGATTATTTGGAGGATTTTATTACCCCTGAACGGAAAGCCCGTTTTTTGGATGTATTGGAGGAACGGACAAACTATATAACCGTAGCTATAGAGGACGTATACCAAATGCACAATACCAGTGCCGTGGTACGAAGCTGTGATGTTTTTGGGGTACAGCAGGCCCACCTTATAGAAAGCAAGTTTGGAAAGCGACTGGACAAGGACATAGCTATGGGTGCCCAGCAATGGGTAGATGTAAAAAGGTATAATAATACTACGGATTGTATTGAAACTTTGCGGTCACAAGGGTACAAAATTGTAGCTACTACCCCTCATGGGGACAATTGTTCCCTTGCAAGTTTTAAGTTTGATGGCAGGATAGCACTATTTTTTGGAACGGAGCGGGATGGGTTGGGCAAGGAGGTAATGGATAAGGCGGATTCCTTCCTGAAAATACCCATGGTGGGGTTTACCGAAAGTCTGAATATTTCCGTATCGGCAGCAATAATTTTGCACACCTTAACAAGTCAATTGCGTAATGGGAACATCAATTGGAGGTTGACCGAAGAGGAGAAATTGGAAAAAAGATTGGATTGGACCAAGAAATCTGTGCGGAGCTTGAATGATGTTTTGTCCCGTTACCATGGAACAAAATGATATTTTCCGTATATTTAATACGAGACTAACCAACACATAAAAACTCATGGCGATATTACTTTATATTATTACAGGGATAATTGTATTAATTGCAGTTTTGGCCCTAGTAGCCCCAAAAAAATATGATGTTTCCCGATCCATAGAAATTTCCAAGCCAAAGGCTGAAGTATTTAATACCATTAAATATTTGAAGAAGCAGCAGGAATGGTCCCCATGGGATAAAAAAGATCCCAATATGGAAAAGAAATTTACGGGAACCGATGGGGAAGTAGGGGCTATAAGTTATTGGAACGGCAACAAGGATGTTGGAGAAGGGGAACAGGAAATAACAAAAATAATTGAAGGCGAAAGGGTAGAGACCGAGCTGAGGTTTATAAAACCCTTTAGATCTACCTCCGATAGTTATTTGGATCTCATGGAATCGGGAAATGGAAAAACCAAGGTTACCTGGGGTTTTAAGGGCGAGAATAAATTTCCAATGTCTGTCATCATGTTGTTTATGAGCATGGATAAAGCTATTGGTAAAGATTTTGAGGAGGGACTCCGGAACTTAAAATCCATATTGGAAAAATAACCGGCTCTTGGAAACCAATAGGGTAGTTTGGTTCATAGTACCGGGCCGGGTGAAGGAGGCTGGGATACTATTTGCTATATGGGAAAGAAAAAGAAATAAGTGAAGGCCATGGCTTTATGGCTATGGTAATGGATTATTAAGAAGAGGGTTGATAGTGTTGCATTCGCAAAACGTATACTTAGATATAGAATATACTTGCCTCTGCTCTGGCGCCAAAGCGCAATGGAATTAAGGTGGTGCCGACTCCTTTGGATACGTACATTTTTGAAATGTCGTTATTGTACCAACCTTTAACATATTTACCGCTTCCACCGGGTGTAAAGAAAGGCTTTCCAAAAAAAGTTACTTGCCCGCCATGGGTATGCCCGGAAAGTATCAGTTTTGGTCTAATATGTTGTTCTATAGCAATAAGGTCTATTTGCTCCCTATAAGCGGGACAATGGTTAAGGACAATAGTGGATAAGGATTTGTCCATACCTTCCGTAGCTTTTCTAAAATCCGGATGGCCATGGACCAAGTCGTCCAATCCGATAATATTAATTTCCCTGTTGTTTGTTTTTAGCAAGTACGGTTCGTTGATAAGCAGAATGCCATTATGGTTCCCATAAATGTCCCTTAGTTTTTGCAGATCAATTCTATCCGAAGACTCCTTGTTGCCCAAAATAGCTATTTTAGGAATTTTGGTATTTATTAAACCTAAAAAATCTTCCAAAACTACCAGGTGTTTGTTCCGCTCTATGGAGTCCCCGGTGAAAAAGATGACGTCCGGCCGCTCCTTGTTAATTCGGTCCGCAATGGATTCATGGACCGATTTTATTTTGTGCAAATGAAGGTCGGTTAGGTGAATTGCTTTGATTTTATTGGAATCCGATTCCGAAACATCGTACTCGGTCCACTCTATAAAATCGGTTTCCAGCCAAAAAGAATCAAGTATCACAAAACTAACGGACCCCAAAACTATTTTTAGGATAAATTGTCTTCTATTCAATTTCATTTAATAACCGTTGGAGACATATTTTAACTATAAAACAGGGAGTGCACGAAATTAGGAAACATTTTTGGAAACAATCTTGTAAAAAAGTTAAATTGATAGCAATTAGGGTTGGTTGGATAGGGTCTAAATCGTTTTTTTATTAGTTCTTGGCCATTCCTATATGGCAATATCAAAGTCATTTTCCAGAAAGACTTTATCGTTTTTTTTTCCTAAAAGTGGGGCAATGTAAATGTGGGAAGCAAAGTAATTAAAGCAGTATTCCTTCAATCCCATAAATTGAAGCAGGTCCAGCTCGTTGTCGAGACGGTGAATTGTGTCCCCGGGACTATTTTTCCCTGTTCAGGACCTTGTATTCTTCGTAGCAACTGCTAATGGCATCCAGGATCTGTAGGTCATTGGCCGTAGTGATAAAGGATTTGGAGTAATTACAGTTATTAAGGATATCTTCAATATCCACCTTTTCCAATTGCAATAGCTCGGTCAAGGTTTCCCTGTCAAATTTTGAGGCCAAAAGATCCCTGATCTGATCGTCTTCCTTCATTTGACGTAGTTTCCGCATTTGGTTGGGTTTCTTTCCGAATAAATTTCTCAATAAATCCGCAGGATTAAGTATGGCCCCCAATACCTTGGTGACCGCACTTGGGTTTTTGCTCCCGGCTTCATAACCTACGGATAAACCCGAAATACTGTATTGAAAGGCATTGTTCAGGGGCAAGTTCTTGACATCTATTTCCAAATAACCGGTAAGGGAGTAGGGTCTAACGATTACTTCTTCCAAAGCATACGCCAATTCTGTTAGGGAGATCTTTGTTTCCTTAAATTTGAACATATCATTGGTAACCCTAACTTTTTGGGACTTAAATCCTAAAAAAGTAAAATAAAGGGTATCATTTACTTTGGCCGGAATATTGAATTCTCCTTTTTCATTGGTAATCGTTCCCACCACTGCGTTAAGGTTTACAACATGGACACTTTCCATTGGCTGGTCGGTTTGGGCATTCTGGACAACAGCTTTTAATTGTTTTACCTCTTCTTCATTCTTATCGTTTTGGGAATATCCAAAAGAAACTATAATGAGGAGTAGGGGCAATAAATAATTTTTCATCAAATAAATTCCATGTTTATAATTGGTAAACTAACTAAAAAAATACGCCGAAGCGTATTTTTTTAATATACAATTAACTAAAAGAAATCACTTTTTCTTTTAGTCCTTCTTTTTCCTGAACTACCGGAGGGATTTCTTTTAGACGCGCTTCTGTCCCTTCTTCTTCCTTTGTTGCGATCGCTATCCCTGGAATCCCGGCCTCCGCCACTTCTGCTTCTGTCCCTTCTTCCTCGACCTCCGCCTCCGCCTCCGCCAGGGTTTTTAGAAACCTCAACATTCACAAATCTGCCATCTACCTTAAATTCGGTGAAGGTTTTTAAAATGGCTTCGGTAGCAGCGGCATCCGTATTAAAGAAAGAAAAACTGTCCTTCACATCAACTTTAAAAATATCGTCCTTGCCCAAATTAACGGTATCCCTTATGAAATCCTTTAGGGACATCCAATCATAACCGTCCTTTTCACCTACATTGATAAAGTATCTAACGTTTCCGTCAGCCGGGATACGGCTATCCCCATCCCTGGAGCCTCCCCTTTCTGCACGATCACCGGAATCGGAGGTATTTAGATCTTTGGTCTTGTTGTAGTAATTAAAGAAACGAGTAAATTCTACAGAAACTATTTTTTTGATAAGTTCTTCCCTGTCAATACCATGGAGTACATCATTTATAGCGGGCAAATAATTGTCCACTTCCTCGTTTACCTTGGTGTCCTTAATCTTATTGGCCAAATGGTAAAGCTGTATTTCACATATTTCCATTCCCGTAGGAATTTTTTTGGAAATAAAAGCCTGTTGGATTTTATTTTCAATGGCCTTGATTTTCCTAAGCTCGCTTCTGGTCACAATAACCATGGAAATACCGGATTTACCAGCTCTTCCCGTCCGTCCACTTCGGTGCGTATAGGTCTCTATTTCATCGGGCAACTGATAATTGATAACGTGGGTAATGTCATCAACATCAATGCCCCGGGCGGCTACATCCGTAGCGACCAACATTTGAATTTGTTTCTTGCGGAAGGAGTTCATTACCAAATCTCTCTGGTTCTGGCTTAGATCCCCGTGCAATGCACCGGCGTTATAGCCATCTTCAATAAGCTTTTCGGCCACCTTTTGGGTATCCCTTTTTGTTCTACAGAAAATAACGGAGAAGATATCGGGATTGGTATCGGCAAGTCTTTTCAAAGCCGGGTAACGATCACGGCCACCTACCACATAGTATTCATGTTGTACCGTGGTGGCTCCCGAATTTTTTGCCCCTACCGTAATTTCTTGCGGACTGTGCATGAATTTTTTTGCTATCGCGGATACCTCTCTGGGCATGGTTGCGGAAAACAGCCAAGTGGACTTTTCTTTTGGAGTGTTGGAAAGAATATCTTTGATATCTTCCATGAACCCCATATTCAGCATTTCATCGGCCTCATCCAGAACACAGTAATCAATTTTGGAGATATCCACCAAGCCACGGCCTATCATGTCTTTCATTCTGCCAGGGGTAGCTACCACTATTTGGGCGCCCCTTTTTATTTGTCTGGCCTGATCGGTAATACTGGCCCCACCATAGATCGCCACAACATTGATCCCCTTTTCATATTTGGAATATAAGGTAAGCTCATTGGTGATCTGTAGGCAAAGTTCCCTGGTAGGGGAAAGGATCAAACCTTGTGTGGTTCTGCTATCGCTATCTATTTTTTGGATTAACGGGAATCCAAATGCTGCAGTTTTGCCCGTACCTGTCTGGGCAAGGGCAACTAAATCGGTTTCACTTTCCAATAAGATTGGAATGGCTTTTTCCTGTACTTCCGAAGGGGACTCAAATCCTAAATCGGAAATAGCATTCAATAGGGACTTCTTTAGCCCCAATGCTTCAAATTTTGTCATAATATGTTTTAAATAATCGCAAATATGTATGTTGCATAGAGCGATTATTTTTATAACCTATTTAGACTCAGCGCAACACATGCTATACCAGCGGCGTTAATTGAAGCGGCAAAGGTAATGTTAATTTTTTAATTATAATATTTTATTTTGAAGACAGTTTTTAGGGAGCTAATATAAAACCGTATACCGAAATTATAATTCCAATGGCCCCAAATACCAGCATGAGTAAAATAAAGTTTTTCTGTAATTTTTTGTTATCACGGATTATGATGCAAATGGCCCCTAGCAGGATGCATATCTGAAATAATAATTTCCCCAGGTCGAATTTCTTGGTGGCTGTTTCGTAATCCTGGGTGAGTTGTTCCCATTGGTTTATCCCTATGATTTTTCCCATTTCCCCATCTAGGTCCTGTGCCCAATGTTCCCTTGGCACATTGGACGATCCTACCAGAATTTCGGTTTTTTCCGCTTCGTATTTTAACACCATGCCTTTGGTCTGGGTTATTTTGGTCTTAATATTGCTTATTTTGTCCTCGGGTATTATCCCTGTTTCCGTTAGGGCGTTCAAATAATCCAATTCACTTTCCTTTAAGCTTTGTTTTATACTTTTGGATTGGTACCAATTGGAGTAATTTACAAATTGACTGTGGGCAATCATCATTTCTTCTTCCAGATCGTTGTTAACAAGTTCCGCTATGGCCAGTAGGGCGGCAAATACGGCGATCAGTATTCCACCAATGGTCTCGGTACGTTCCAATATTCTAGGAGTTGTGGTGGGTGTTTGTTCGGATTTATTTGTAGACATGGGTTCGGCTTTTGAAAAATGCAAGTAACTCTTCTATGGCTTTGGCTCTGTGGCTAATTTTGTTTTTCATCAAAATAGGTATCTCGGCAAAAGTTTTGTCGTACCCGTTGGGCCTAAAAATAGGGTCGTACCCAAAACCTTTTACACCTTTTTTTTGAGTGGTTATTTCTCCTTCAACAATTCCTTTAAAGAGAAATTGTTCATTGTTGATATTTAAGGCGATAACAGTTTTAAAATGTGCCGATCTGTTGGTTTGCCCATTTAATTGGAGCAATAATTTGTCCATATTGTCGTCGGCGTTTTTCTGTTCGCCGGCGTATCTTGCAGAGTATACCCCCGGTGCCCCGTCCAATGCATCCACTAAAAGTCCGGTATCGTCCGCAAAGCAAGGGTAACCATAATTTTCTGTAACAAAATTGGCTTTAATGGTCGCGTTTCCTTCCAAATCGTTCGCGGTTTCAGGAATTTCGTCCATGCAACCAATATCCTCTAAGGATAGTAGTTTTATTTCCTTGGGAAATAGGACCTGAACTTCTTTTAATTTGTTGGGGTTGTGTGTTGCAAATACCAATTGCATTTTATTTATTTTTATAATTCTTTTGGTTCGGGTTGGATAATCTTACCAAAGGGCTAAAATTAGTAATTTTATTTCTTATCATTTTATTCTATATCCAATGAGGTTAAAAATCCCGCCACTTATCATTACTTTAATTTTTGGGTTATTTATGTATCTATTGGCTATTTATTTACCAGTTGGTTATTTTGATTTTTTTGGAAGGGATTATTTAATGTATTTGCTATTGTTTTTGGCATTATTGATCGGGGCTGTTTCCCTGTTTCAATTTTTTAGTTCAAAGACCAGTATAGACCCCCGTTCCCCTTCCAAAGTGTCAACATTGGTTACCGGGGGTCTGTATCAATACTCCAGAAACCCTATGTATTTGGCATTGTTGCTACTGCTTTTGGGTTGGGGCTTATATCTGGGAAATGCCTTTAATACGTTATTGGCGGCCGGATTTGTGTATTATATGAACACCTTTCAGATTATCCCCGAGGAGGAAGCATTGACGAATCTGTTCGGGAAGCAGTACCAAAAGTATTGTGTAATGGTACGTAGATGGTTTTAATTATTTTATAAGCTATTTAGATTATAAGTAAAATTATTAGTTTTTTAGCTTATATTTTAATATATTAGCATTTTAACTTATATATGATAGCTATCATTACAGGGGATATCATTAATTCTGACCGCTATGCGGCCTCCGAATGGATGGAAATTCTAAAAAAATATCTTGGTCGTCAGGGGAAATCGCCCAATGACTGGGAGATTTACAGAGGGGATGAATTTCAAATAAGGACTACTCCGGCAAGAGCCTTGCCTATGGCGATCCAGATCAAGGCCCTCATTAAATCTATCAAGAAATTGGATGTACGAATGGGGATAGGCCTGGGATCCGAAACGTTTGTGGGCGGTAGTGTAAGTCAGTCCAACGGGAAGGCCTACCAGCGCTCCGGTAGAATTTTTGAAACACTAAAGGAGTACAAGCTTAATTTGGCCATAGTTACGGGCGATGACGATAAGGATGACGCTTTTAACCTCATGTTAAAGCTTGCATTGAATTTTATGGACGATTGGTCTACGGTTTCGGCACAAATGGTGAGTTTGGCCCTGGAAAAACCAAACGCGTCCCAACAGGAGATTGCAGACCAATTAAAGATAAGACAATCAGCAGTAAGTCAACGATTGAAGCGGGCCAGGATGGATTTGGTGTTGGATTTGCTGGCATATTATGATGAAAATTTAAAGAATATTAAGGAATGATAATGTTTACCAAGCTGTTGTTGGCCCATCTTTTGGGGGATTTTCTGTTGCAGCCCGCAAAATGGGTGGTGCACAAAGAGGCCAACAAAATAGCGTCCAAATACCTATACTTCCATATATTGATCCATTTTGGACTTACCATGCTATTTCTTTGGGACATGGAATTATGGTGGTGGGCGGTTGTTATAGCCCTTTCCCATTTTGTCATCGATCTGTCAAAGATATATGCCAACCCTTATTTTAAGAATAAGGCCGTTCCTTTCTTTGTAGACCAGGTATTGCATTTGGTTGTTTTGTATTGCTGTGCGTTTAATTCCGATTTGATAGGGCACACCGTTGGGGTTTTTCGGGAAATGAATTGGTCATTGGTTACCGCAGTTGTATTTGTAACTTATCCATCCGCTATAATAATGGCCAAATTGTTGGAAGGGATGTCGCACAGAATAGTATTGGACCATAAATCCCTTCCCAATGCGGGGAAGTATATTGGGATTATAGAACGGTTGTTTGTGCTGGTCTTTATAATTTTAGGGAGATGGGAGGCCATTGGTTTGTTGATTACCGCCAAATCTGTTTTTAGGTTCAATGACCTTAAGGAAAGTAACTCAAGAAAACTCACGGAGTACATATTAATAGGTACATTATTAAGTTTTGGATTGGCCATCCTGACCGGATTGTTTTATCTAGGGACTTACTGAAGGCGCATTGACCGGTGGCCAGGTGGTAACGCCTTGTCCGTTCCCGATCCATTTAACCTCAAGCGGTCATAACTGATGGATTTTAAAATTGGTCCAAAGAATAGGCAATGGAAAAATTTTATCGATTTCTTAATTTTGGCAGGGCAAAAAAATCATTTTCTTACATAAACGGTCAAAAATCAATTATCGATTACTTTTCTTAGTTATAATAGGGAGTTGGACAAAATTAATTCATACTTTTGCCCCTTAAAATTCAGATTCAATGGTTGCGGTAGGCAGAAAATATGTATTTGATTTTGATAGTACCCTGACCAGGGTGGAGGCACTGGATGTTTTGGCGGAAATCACGCTTAACGGAAGGTCTGACAAGGAAGATATTATACGGGAAATCCAAAGGATAACCAATTTGGGCATTGATGGTGATATTTCTTTTACCCAGTCCTTGGAAAAAAGGATCAATCTATTAAATGCGCACAGGGACGATCTGGAAAATTTGGTCCAATTACTTCGCCAAAAGATATCCAAGTCGATAGCATCCAACAAGGAATTCTTTCACAATTATTCCGATGATATTTATGTAATTTCCTGTGGTTTTAAAGAATTTATAGACCCCATAGTCGCCGAATATAACATTCCTGCGGATAGGGTATATGCCAATACATTTAGATTCGATGAAAACGGAAAAATAATAGGATTTGACGAGGAAAACGTATTGGCCTCCCACAACGGAAAAATTGCCTGTTTGAAAAACTTGGATTTACAGGGGGAAGTACAGGTAATAGGGGACGGTTATAGTGATTATGTAATGCGCGAAGCCGGTATTGCAGATAAATTTTTTGCATATACCGAGAATGTGCATAGAGAAAAGGCTGCGAGAAACGCAGACTATATTACACCTAATTTAGATGAATTTTTATTTGTGAACAACTTGCCAAGAAAAATATCCTACCCAAAGAATAGAATTAAGATTTTATTATTGGAAAATGTCCATCAAAATGCTTTCAATACCCTTTCCGAGGAAGGATTTTCCGTAGAGCTGTTAAAACATAGTTTAACGGAGGAAGAGCTGATAGAAAAAATAAAGGGAGTACATGTCCTAGGGATACGCTCCAAGACCCAGGTCACCAAAAATGTATTGGCGGCGGCGGACAAATTAATGGTGGTCGGTGCCTTTTGTATAGGTACTACCCAAATAGACCTGGAGGCCTGTAAGAAAAAGGGAGTAGTGGTTTTCAATGCCCCTTATAGCAATACCCGGTCCGTGGTGGAACTGGCCATTGGTGAGATCATCATGTTAATGAGAAGTATTTTTCCCCGTAGTACGGAGATCCATGCAGGTCAATGGAATAAAACTGCGGCCAATTCAAAAGAGGTGCGTGGTAAAAACCTGGGTATTGTAGGTTATGGCAATATAGGAAAACAATTATCGGTATTGGCCGAGGCTCTGGGGATGCGCGTCTATTATTATGACGTAGGGGACCAGCTGGCTTTGGGCAATGCCATTAAGTGCGGTACCTTGGAGGATTTGTTGAATGTTTCCGATGTGGTGACCCTGCACATAGACGATAACAAGGCCAATAAGAATTTTATAGGGGAAAGGGAAATTAACCAAATGAAGGACGGTGCCCTGTTCATAAATCTATCCAGAGGTTTTGTGGTGGATATTGAAGCTTTGGCCAATGCCCTAAAAAGCGGAAAGATTGCAGGAGCTGCCATAGATGTTTTTCCTGAGGAACCTAGAAGTAACGGTGAGTTTTTAACAGAGCTTAAAGGCTTGGAAAATGTTATTCTTACTCCCCATATTGGAGGTAGTACCGAAGAAGCACAGCGCGATATTGCAGAATTTGTTCCCAATAAAATAATGGATTATATTAATTCAGGGAATACGGTAGACGCCGTAAACTTTCCAAATATTAGACTGCCCAAACAGAATAATGCACATCGTTTTTTACATATTCATAAGAATGTTCCGGGGGTTATGGCGAAGATCAACGAGGTTTTGGCCCGTTATGATATGAATATTTCTGGACAGTATCTTTCAACGGATAACGAAGTGGGCTATGTAATTTCCGATTTGGACAAAGAGTATAATAAGGATGTTCTAAAGGCACTGAAAAAGATAGACAATACCATTAAGTTTAGGGTTTTATATTAGGATAAAACTGGTTTATAAGAACTGTAAGACTGCCTGAAATTTGTTTTCAGGCAGTTTTTTTATGTTCTTTATGGAAGCAAAATATAGAAACAGAACCTTTGATGCTTAAAGGAAAGGGTATTTTTAAATTGGTGGGCATCTTCTTTTGCAATCGCGTGTTATTATTGATGATGGTAGGGTTCGTTCCTCAGAATGGTAAAAGCCCTATACAATTGCTCTACCATGAACAATCGGACCATTTGGTGCGAAAAGGTCATTTTTGATAAACTGATCCTGTCCTGGCTTTTTTGATATACGGCATCGCTAAATCCGTAAGGGCCACCAATAACGAATACAAGTTGTTTAAGGCCGGAGTTCATATTTTTTTGTAGGTATTCCGAGAATTCAACGGAGGTTTTCTGTTTCCCGTTTTCATCCAGAAGCACAAGTACGTCAGTAGGGTTCAGTTTGTTGAGTATGGCGTCCCCCTCTTTTTCCTTTTGTAGTTTTTCGGATAGATTTTTGGTGTTCTTTAGATCGGGGATTATCTCCAACTCAAATTTGATATAGTGTTTTAACCTATTCCGATATTCCTCGATTAATTGATGTAATTGAGAGGTATCTGTTTTTCCCAGCACTAATAGTTTTATGGTCATGGGGCAAATGTAATGTGCATATTTTAAATTGCAAAAGAAGCCGACGGGTATAAGGCGGTAATTCTGTCAATTGGCAGGGTTGTAGTTATTTTAAACTTTGTGCTCCATAGTTTGCAGTGGTCAGTTTACAGTTGGCAAAAAAAATGGGTTTTATGATTTCCTACTGCATATGGCCTTTTGCTTACCGCTTATTGCCCATCTATCATCCAGTGTCGTGTCAACGCTACTGTGTCGTTTAAGTCGCCGATATTTTTTATCCGGGCAAGGCAAAAAAATGTTGCATAGCGTAGCTACGGAACTGTTCTTTAACGAAGGCCGGGTGAAAAAGAACAAGGCTTGGGATGGCTAAAGTAAGGTTGACAGGGCATTCAGTCCTTGCCAAGGAATTCCATTCCGTTCCAAAGCCTATATAATTTTTTTGCGTATTGGTTTGGTCTTTGCAGTTTTACCATTCGTCAACTTTATTATGGGCATTTGGGTATGGATTGGATTAATCTAGGAGGAATTGCACGAACATTTTAGTACATTAGCGTAGAAAAAATAGTGCATGATATCGGAAGGGCAATTTAGGAAGGAACTCGATTTAATTATAAAGAATGCGATACGGGAAGATGTGGGCGATGGGGACCATAGTTCATTGGCATGTATTCCCGCTACTGCAACCGGAAAGGCAAAGCTTTTGGTCAAGGACCAAGGTATTATTGCCGGTGTGGATTTTGCCAAAAAAGTTTTCCAATATGTGGATGGAAACTTGGTCGTGGAAGAGTTGATCAAGGACGGGACCTCCGTGAAGTTTGGGGATATCGTTTTTTATGTTTCGGGAAGCTCCCAAAGTATTTTAAAGGCAGAGAGATTGGTACTTAACGGGATGCAGCGAATGAGTGCCATTGCCACCAAGACCAATTATTTTGTAAAACTTTTGGAAGGTACGAACACCAAGATTTTGGATACCCGTAAGACAACCCCTGGAATACGCGCCCTGGAAAAATGGGCGGTAAAGATAGGTGGAGGTGAAAATCACAGATTTGCCCTCTATGATATGGTGATGTTGAAGGATAACCATATCGATTTTGCCGGGGGTATCACAAAGGCAATAGAAAAAACGCAACAATATCTGGCCGATAAAAAATTGGATCTAAGAATTATCGTAGAAGCCAGGAACCTGAAAGAAGTAGAGGTTATTCTGCAGGCCAAAGGTATATATAGAATTTTGCTGGATAACTTCAGTTATGAGGATACCCGGAAAGCGGTGAAGATGATAGGGGATAAATGCCTTACCGAATCCTCAGGAGGAATTAATGGGGAAACCATACGTAAATACGCGGAATGTGGGGTGGATTTTATCTCTTCGGGAGCCTTGACGCATTCTATTTACAATATGGACCTTAGTCTCAAAGCCGTGTAAATGTCCAAGGAAATAGAAAGAAAACTAGAGGGGATTCCCGTAGTTGGTTGGGTTGTGGGTCTAATGAAAAAAATTAAGTTGCCCGCTTTTGAGGGACTTTCTTTTTATGACCTTATGGAGATGTATGTTTTGGGAATAGTAAAGGGGGCCCTGTCCACCCGTGCCAGTTCCATTTCCTTTAGTCTGTTCTTGGCACTCTTCCCACTGTTGATATTTTTGGTTACCCTGATCCCGTTCATTATTCCCTATGTTTCTGTTGGGAATTCGAACTTTGATACGGAGTTCCTGATTTTTTTGGAATCGTTTTTGCCCAGGGCAACGGGCGATTATTTTAGTCAAATATATTTGCAGATCAGTGAGCAGGAAAGAGGGGATGTCCTATCCTCCGCCATTGCCTTTATTACCTCTATTTTTTTGATGGCCAATGGGGTGAATGCAATTTTTGTGGGATTTGAAAATTCTTATCATGTAAGTCTCAACCGCAGTATATTTAAACAGTATATATATGCCCTTATGGTAGGACTGATGCTGTCCATACTTCTTTTGTTGGGAGCCATTATTTTTGTTTATTTCGAGGCATATGTACTTATTGGATTACATGATATAACGCATAGGGGAGTGGAGTTGGAGGTAGATGAAAGTCAGCTTATTTTGGTACGATGGGGCAAGTTTTTGTTTTTGGGTATGTTGGCTTATTTTATAACGGCTATTCTTTACTATTTTGGTACCAAGGAGGGAAGGCAGGCCAAGTTTTTTTCCGCCGGGGCCTTGATGACTACCTTACTGTTTATCCTTACTTCCTATTTGTTCGGGGTTTATGTTGAAAAATTTGCCCGATATAATGAATTATATGGGGCATTGGGAGGTTTGTTGATATTATTGGTATTTATTTGGCTAAATTCCAATATCTTGCTATTGGGGTTTGAGCTGAATGCCTCGTTAAATTCTTTAAGGAAAAAATATGAAAAACAGGAAGGAAAGGAATAGATGGGCTATTTGGGGTGTTTGTATACTTTTTTCCGTGTCCGTCCAGGCACAGAGTATCTTTGGAAAATGGAAGACCATAGATGACAGGACAGGTAACCCCAAGGCCATTATCAGTATCTATGAGGAGGATGGACTTATGCACGGTCATGTAGTGGAGATATTGGAAGAAGGAAAGGAAAATGCCGTTTGTGGAAAATGTGAGGGTGACAGAAAGAACCAACCCATACTGGGGATGAAAATAATTGAGGATGTGGAACACGTTGGCAATGGGGAATGGAAGGGCAAAACCCTGTTCGATCCGGAACAGGCCATGACCTTTAGGTGTAAATTATGGCTAAACCCCGATAATCCCGATGAACTTAAGGTAAGGGGATATTTGGCTTTCATCTACCGCACACAGACCTGGATAAGGGTGGAAGGATAGAACTTAGATGAATATGCAGGATTTTATCAATGTTATTTTACCCATTCCCATAGAAAAACTCTTTACCTATAAGGTTACCAGGGAAGAGGCGAAAGTGCTAAGGCCGGGAATGAGGGTAGCTGTCCCCTTTGGAAAATCAAAAATATATACGGCCCTGGTATTCGAAATCCACAACACGGCGCCCACAGTTTACGAAGCAAAGGAGATCGATCAAATTTTGGATGATCGTCCCCTTGTTACCAATATCCAACTAAAGTTCTGGCAGTGGTTGGCCCAATATTATATGTGTTCCGTTGGGGAGGTGTTTCGCTCGGCCGTGCCCAGCGCGTTGCTGTTGGAAAGTGAAACATTGATATTGAGGAACGACAGCGCAAATGTAGAGGAAAACGATTTGCTGGATGATGAATTTATGGTTTTTGAGGCCTTACAGCATCAATCAATTCTTAGGGTCCGGGAAATAAGCGATATTCTGGACAAAAAGAATATCATTCCGGTTTTAAACAGGTTGCTACAAAAGAATATCATCTTTCTCAAGGAAGAGGTGTACGAGCAATATAAGCCCAAATTGGTACGATATGTCCAACTCGGAAAAAAATATAGGTCGGAAGAGAATTTGGAGGCCTTGTTGAACGGTCTGGCCAGGGCCCCTAAACAGAGCCAGGTGGTATTATCCTTGTTCCAGATACAGGCAGTAACAAAAAAACCTGTTAAAGTGGGCGATTTGGAAAAGGCCGGTAATAGTTCCAGTTCCATAATCAAAACGTTGATAGATAAGGGTATATTGGAAGAACAATTTATTCGGACCGATCGGGTGGTGTATGAAGAAGATGGGGAAACCGAAACCTTAAAATCCCTGAACGACTATCAAAAGGCCGCTTTTGGGGACATCAAAAAGTCGTATAAAGATAACAAGGTGGTACTTTTACATGGGGTTACCTCTTCAGGAAAAACAGAGGTCTATGTTAAGCTGATCGAAGAATATGTAAGTCGGGGTAGGCAAGCACTATATTTACTTCCCGAAATTGCCCTTACTACCCAGTTGATTTCCAGACTACAGGCTTATTTTGGAGAAAAAGTGGCCGTGTACCATTCCAAGTACAATGTTCAGGAAAGGGTAGAGGTATGGAACAATGTTTTGGAAAATAAGCAGGTAGCCCAGATAGTCATAGGGGCCAGATCCGCATTGTTTTTGCCCTTTAAGGATTTGGGATTGGTCATTGTGGACGAGGAACATGAAAGTTCTTTTAAACAGTATGACCCGGCACCTAGATATCATGCCCGGGACGCTGCCATTGTTTTGGGCAATTTGCACGGTAGCCATATTCTTTTGGGATCTGCTACCCCAAGCGTGGAAAGCTTTTACAATGTAAAGGTTGGCAAGTACGGATATGCCCATATAGAAAGAAGGTATGGGAATGTGCTTATGCCGGATATGGAATTGGTCGATATAAAGGAACAGTCCCGCAAAAAAAGGATGAAAGGACATTTTTCGGAGCGACTTCTTGAGGAAATTACAGCGACTTTGGAGCAAGGGGAGCAGGTTATTCTTTTTCAGAATAGGCGGGGGTTTGCGCCCATTATGGAATGCACCACCTGCGGGCATGCCCCCCAATGTCCAAATTGCGATGTAAGCCTAACCTATCATCAGCTTAGAAAACAATTGCGGTGCCATTATTGCAGTTATCATATCGCCCTTCAGGAGACTTGCCAGGCCTGCGGAAATGCTACCTTGGATACCAAGGGCTTTGGTACGGAACAGGTGGAACAGGAGCTAAATACATTGTTCCCAAAAGCCAATGTGGGGAGAATGGATCTGGATACCACCAGGGGCAAGCATGGTTACGAAAAGATCATTACTTCCTTTGAGCAACAGGAATTGGATATTTTAGTAGGTACCCAAATGCTGACCAAGGGACTCGATTTTAGGAATGTAAACCTGGTAGGGATCATGAACGCGGATTCCCTGTTGAATTTTCCGGATTTTAGGGCCCATGAAAGAAGTTTTCAATTGCTTACCCAAGTGGCGGGCAGGGCAGGGAGGACCAAGAAGAGGGGCAAGGTAATTATTCAGAGTTATAATCCCCACCATAGGATATTGCAGCAGGTGACCACCGGTGATTATAACGGAATGTTCCAGGAACAGATCTATGAAAGGGAACAGTATAAATACCCTCCTATAAATAGAATTATCAAAATTACGTTTAAGCACAAGGATTACAATAAACTTAACGATGCTGCGGAATGGTTTGCCAAATCCTTGAGAAATAGTTTTAAGGAAAACGTATTGGGACCGGAATATCCGCCCGTGGCAAGAATTCGAAATCAGTACCTTAAGAACGTTATGGTTAAGATTGGGGGTAATTACTCTTTGATGAAAACAAAAAATAGCATTAAAAGGATTGAAAAATCCTTTAATGCTATTTCCCATTACAGAGGGGTTAGGGTAATCTACAATGTAGACCACATATAACCAATCACGTTAAAAATTATTCAGTGCCTCTGCCAATTCCGTTTTCTTATTTCTACTTAGAGGTATTTGTTTTCCACTAACTTCTACATTTTTACTGTTAAACTTCTCTACTTTCTCCAAGTTGACAATATAGGATTTGTGGATTCTCAAAAACTTATCTTCCGGCAACTGTTTTTCAAAAGATTTCATTGTTGATAAAATTACGATATTGGCCTCGTCCGTAACCAGTTTTATGTAGTCGCCCAAAGCTTCGATCCATTTTATCTCGTTCAAAATAACCTTTCTTTTTTTCAGGTTGCTCTTAACAAAGATATGTTCTTCGTCCTCCGTTACCTTATTGATCTGTTCGTATTTGGCTACGGCCCGCTTAACGGAAGCATCAAAACGCGATAAGGTGATAGGTTTGTGAAGGTAATCCGTTACATCGTAATCAAATGCCTTAAGGGCGTAATCCGGTTTTCCGGTAATCAATATTACCTGTGGACTGTTATCCAAGGATTCCAATAGGTCGAATCCGGTGATAATGGGCATCTCTACATCTAGGAAAATTAAATCGATTTCATTGTTTTTGATGCCGTTCTTGGCCTCAATGGCATTACTGTACTCAGCTACCAAAGCCAGATTCGGATGGTTATTTACCAGTTTGGCAACCGCCATCCGCTGCATGGACGAGTCGTCCACGATAATGCTTCTTAATTTCATAAATGGTTGATTTGTGGGGTTAAATCATCGACAAAGTACTTAAAAATCACGTTGATGTACAACAAAAGTTGTAAACATTGCAGTAATTGTTGTGTAAATGGCAATGACCATAGTTTAATTGTTTTTGGTTAAGTTCAATCTTATGTTTTCTCTAGCTATAACGAAGATTTTTTCATTTTCTTGTGATATGTATAAAAAATAATTACTTTTGCACACTTAAAAATTTTTAAACATATGAACAATTACGAAACTGTTTTCATTTTAAATCCCGTTCTATCTGATGTCCAGATAGAGGAAACAGTTAAGAAATTTGAGGATTTCTTAATTAACAGAGGTGCCAAGATGGTAGCCAAAGAAAATTGGGGGCTGAAGAAATTGGCCTACCCTATCCAACACAAGAAAAGTGGTTTTTACCATTTGTTCGAGTTTACAGCTGAAGGCGACGTGGTTGCCCCTTATGAACTGGAATTCAGAAGGGACGAGCGGGTTATGCGTTTTTTGACCGTAAAATTAGATAAGCATGCCGTATCATGGGCAGAAAGAAGAAGAACAAAGTTAAAAGCTAAAGCATAAGGATTATGGCATCAATAGAACAACAGGCAAAAGGTAAAAAAGATGGGGAGATCAGATATCTTACCCCTCTTAATATAGAGACCAATACCCAAAAGAAATATTGTCGTTTCAAAAAGTCAGGTATTAAATATGTAGATTACAAGGATCCTGATTTCTTAATAAAGTTGGTAAACGAGCAAGGTAAATTGCTTCCAAGAAGACTTACGGGTACTTCCTTGAAATATCAGCGTAAAGTGGCCGTTGCCGTAAAAAGAGCGCGTCATTTAGCTTTAATGCCCTATGTAGGCGATTTATTAAAATAAAAAGAAACGGACGATGGAACTTATATTAAAGGAAGACGTACAAAACTTAGGTTTTAAAGATGATTTGGTGAACGTAAAGAATGGTTTTGGTAGAAATTACCTGATCCCAAGGGGATTGGCCTCTTTAGCTACGCCATCCGCCAAAAAAGTATTGGCCGAGAATTTAAAACAAAGGGCCCATAAAGAAAAGAAGATTGTTGATGCTGCCAATAAGACGGCGGAAGCCATTAAGCAATTGGAAATTAAATTGACCGCCAAGGCCGGAGCAGGTGATAAATTGTTCGGATCCATCACCAATATAGATTTGGCAGATGCTTTGGAAAAGGCAGGACATTCCCTTGATAGGAAATATATTGCCATTCAGGGTGGTGCCATTAAAAGGACTGGTCCTTACAATGCCCAAATACGATTGCACAGAGATGTGGTATTCGATTTT
>CBFGWQ010000040.1:0-24289 GCA_965652575.1 uncultured Arenibacter sp.
GACTACAACGAATATTTTCTGAACCAACTCTTTGAATTGCTTACCGAGTACGGACCCATCCATGAGGTGTGGTTTGATGGTGCCCATCCGAAAAGAAAGGGTGGCCAAACGTACAACTATTTGGCATGGAAGGAACTGATCAGGGCCCTGGCCCCAAAGGCGGTTATTTTTGGGAAAGAGGATATCCGTTGGTGCGGTAACGAGGCCGGGAAAACGAGGGATACCGAATGGAATGTAATTCCCTATCAGGAAGACCCCGATCGGATGAACAGTTTTGCAGATTTGACGGCCGAATCCTTGGGGAGTAGGGAGGATCTTTATAAGGGCAAATACCTACATTACCAACAGGCAGAGACCAATACATCAATACGTGAAGGTTGGTTTTATAGGGATGATGAAGACCAAAAAGTGCGTAGCGCAGATGATGTGTTCGATATTTATGAAAGATCCGTTGGGGGGAATTCCACTTTCCTTCTCAATATTCCCCCAAATAGGGAAGGCAAATTTTCTCCTACCGATGTGTCCGTATTGGAAGAAGTAGGTGTTAGGATCAACGAAACCTATGGTTCCAATTTGTTGGAGGGTGCCAAGGGACCACAAGGGATTCTGGATAATGATCTTTCAAGTTTTGAATTATTGGGTTCGGGACCCCAAGAGATGGTTATTGAAGCCGATGCCCCGATCACGGTAAACAGGTTGACCATACAGGAAGCTATAGATACCCATGGAGAACGGGTAGAACAACATGCCTTGGACGCTTGGGTGGACAATGGGTGGAAGGAAATTGCCGCGGCCACCAATATAGGGTATAAACGTATTTTACGTTTTCCGGAAGTGACCACGCAAAAATTGCGTATCCGAATCCTGGAATCCCGTTTTTATCCGGCAATAGCAAATGTATCGGCACATTATTATAAGTCACGGCCTCCACAACTCAGTATTGAAAGATCGGTAGAGGGATCGGTAACCATTTTTCCCAAAAAGGATAGCTTTGGTTGGAAACCCCACGGGGAGGATGTTGCCGGAAACATCAATTCCGGGTATAATATTCGTTTTTCTATTGATGGTAGCGAACCTACAGCAGCTTCGGAGGTTTACCATAAGCCTTTTAATTTTCCTTCGGGAGCGGTTAGGGCCGTAGCAGAAGTAAATGGAAAATTGGGGAGTGTTGCTTCACAGCTTTTCGGAATAGTAAAAAAGGATTGGAAGTCTGTGGGAGAGGATAGTTACCAAGGCGAACATGTTTCAAAAAAAGCCTTTGATGGGGATCCGGCTACGTATTGGAGCTCCGGTCCCAAGGGAATGCCACATTATATAAATATCGATTTGGGAAAAGAGTATGTTATCAGCGGATTCATATATACGCCCCAAACTTCTTCGTCCGAAGGGATGATAGAAAAGGGTGTTGTTAGAATAAGTACGGATGGAAAATCCTGGAAAAATGTGGAGGACTTCCAGTTCGGGAACTTAATAAACGATCCGACCGCCAGAACCCATATGTTCAAGTCCAAGATCAAGACCAGATATATTGGGCTTGCATCAAAAGTGATTGCCGGAAATGGCAAAACTGCGGCCATTGCCGAATTGGATTTTTTATTGGAGTAATATTTAAGCGTAATTTTTTAGCCGATCGGAAAAAGTCAAGATGAGTTCAATGAAACTTATCAAAATAATAACTGGTCGTGGAAATTGAATCTAACTATATTTAGGAATTAAAAGGAAAGTCGGTTATCACTGACCACCAAGAAGTAAGGAATTAGAACTATGAAGGGTTGGTATACGTATTTTTTTATTGCAGTATTGATCGGTGGAACCATCTATGGCCTTAATGGCAAATCAACGGCCGATCGGGAAAAGCGGCCGAATATTATCTATGTATTGGCCGATGATCTTGGGTATGGCGATATTGCCATCTATAATCCGGAAAGTAGAATAAAGACGCCCCATCTGGATGCAATGGGATCTGCTGGAATGATTTTTACGGATGCCCATACTTCGTCTTCCGTTTGTACCCCTACGCGATATGGCATTATTACCGGGAGGTATAATTGGAGGAGCCCATTAAAAAGTTCTGTGCTTACAGGAAATTCCAGGGCATTGATTCCTAAAGGCAGGACTACCGTGGCCTCTTTGCTTAAAAAGGAAGGCTATGAAACGGCATTTATAGGCAAATGGCATTTGGGGTGGGACTGGGCACTTAAGAATCCGGATCTGAAATCCGGCGAAGGTTGGGATCCAGGGGATTTTGATAATTTGGATTTTTCCAAGAAAGTTGGGAATTCTCCAAATGACCTAGGTTTTAAATACGCTTACGGGCATAATGGTTCCCTGGATATGGCCCCCTATGTGTATGTGGAAAATGGGATGCCGACCATGGTTCCGGATACCGTTACCGAAAGTAAGGATACCTATGGTTGGTGGCGCAAGGGGCCTACCGCAAGGGATTTTGATTTTGATGACGTGACCCCTAATTTTTTTAGAAAATCCTTCGATTATATCAAAGAAAAATCGAAAGGGAAGTCGCCCTTCTTTTTATATCTGGCATTGCCTTCGCCCCACACCCCAATTCTCCCGAAGGAAGAATGGCAGGGGAAAAGCGGGTTAAATCCGTACGGGGATTTTATGATGATGATCGATGACTATATGGGGCAATTGACCAAGGTAATAAGGCAAGCGGGAATAGAAGAGAATACCATGGTGATCTTTACAAGCGACAATGGGTGTTCCCCAGCTGCCAAGATAGATGAACTGATGGCCAAGGGACATAGTCCCAATGGCATTTTAAGGGGCCATAAGGCCGATATTTTTGAAGGGGGCCATAGAGTTCCGTTTATGGTAAAATGGCCTGTCAAGATAAAGCCTGATTCGCAATCGGACAAAACCATATGCACAACCGATTTGTTGGCTACCTGTGCAGCTATAGTGGGTGTCGAGCTGCAAGATGATGAAGGGGAGGATAGTTTTTCCTTTTTGCCACTGTTGACCGACCCGGCGTCCAACGAGTATCTTAGGGAAGCAACGGTACACCATTCCATCAACGGGAGTTTTGCAATAAGAAAGGACAATTGGAAAATGATTTTTTGCCCGGGATCGGGCGGGTGGAGCGATCCCAAGCCCAGTTCGGAAGGGATAGAAGATCTGCCAAAATTCCAGTTGTACGATTTAAGTAAGGATCCTCAGGAGAAAAATAATGTTTATGGTCAGTTCCATGAAGTGGAAAGTGCACTGACCAGATTAATGGTTTCCTATATAGAAAATGGGCGGAGTACCCAGGGAGAAAGACAGAAAAATGACCCCGAAGGATACGGAAGCAAGCAATGGAAACAACTGGAGGTGTTTTATAATTGATGTGATAATTTGAGGATGGGATGATTTGGAAATGTACCAATTTACCAATGTAATAATTGGAGGTAGATAAAGTAGCCGATTGGGCGTAGGAGAAATTCGTTAATTTGGAAATTTGAAGATAGGGTAATTTGAAAATGTACCAATGTAATAATTGGAAATATATCATAATAAACAATAACTGAATAAATAAAAACAAATGAAATTAGTACGATTTGGAGAAATAGGACAGGAAAAACCTGGGGTTCAATTGGAAAATGGAACACGATTGGACGTATCGGCCTTTGGAAGGGATTATGACGAGGATTTTTTTGGAACGGACGGCTTGGCCCAACTAAAGGATTGGTTGGCAAAAAACGAAGGCAATTGTCCTAAAGTGGACAATAGTGTCCGTTTGGGCGCGCCTTTGGTGAGACCGTCAAAAATTGTTTGTGTAGGGCTTAATTATGCCAAACACGCAGCAGAAAGCGGAATGGCGGTACCCAAGGAACCGGTATTGTTCTTCAAGGCTACTTCCGCCATGGTAGGACCCAACGATGATGTGATCATTCCAAAAGGAAGTGAAAAAACAGATTGGGAAGTGGAGTTGGCAGTGGTTATAGGAAAAAAGGCATCCTATGTGTCCGAAGCCAACGCTTTGGACCATGTTGCCGGATATGTATTGCACAACGACTATAGTGAAAGGGCCTTTCAAATAGAAAGGGAAGGACAATGGGTAAAAGGAAAAAGTTGTGACACCTTTGCCCCCGTAGGACCTTTTATTGCCACCAAAGATGAAATTAAGGACCCCAACAATTTACACTTATGGTTAAAATTAAACGGGGAAACGGTACAGGATAGTTCCACTTCCGATTTTATCTTTAATGTGCAGGAGGTGGTGAGCTATATCAGTCAGTTTATGACCTTATTGCCCGGGGATATTATTTCTACGGGAACGCCATTTGGGGTAGGCCTAGGGTTTAATCCCCCCAAATATTTGAAAGCCGGTGATGTGGTAGAATTGGGAATTGAGGGACTTGGAAGTTCCAAGCAAACGGCAAGGGCATATAGTGAAAAATAAGAACCATTTAAACGAACCTAATAATCCAAACCAACATGATTTCCAAATTCCGTTTTATTGTTTTGTACACACTGTTTTCGGGATATTGCTTTCAGGTCAATGGGCAGGAACTGAAGTGGACAGAAATTGAAAATGGCATTTGGAAAGCCAGTGTTGGGGAACCAGAGGATATTAGTTTGTTAAAGGCCGCGGATGTGCAGCCCAAAGTGGAGGCACTTAAAAATTTGTCCGCGGCAGTTTTTCCATTTCAAAAGAATAAAATAAAGACAAAAATAATCGATGGGAAGACCTATCTGCAATTTCCATTATCCAGGGAAGAGCAAATCTATGGTTTGGGACTCAACTTTAAAACGGTACATCAAAGAGGTCGCATCATGCAATTGCACGTAGACCATTACGGTGGTCGCGATGATGGCCGTACCCATGCCCCTGTTCCTTTTTATGTGTCCTCCAAAGGATATGGAGTGTTGATAGATGCGGCCAGGTATATTACCGTATATGCCGGAACGGGTATCAGGGTGGATGCGGACGACAAACCGGTGTTAAGGGACAGGAACACAGATCCCCAATGGCAGGCGCAACCCTATTCCGATGCCGTGGAAATATTGGTGCCGGCAAAGGGAACCGATGTCTATATATATGGGGGTGCTACGCCCATGGAGGCTGTACAACGCTATAATTTATATAATGGAGGGGGGTATATTCCCCCAAAATGGGGCCTGGGATTTACCCAAAGGGTACCTACACTTTATACTCAGGATGATATTGCCAAGGAAGCCCAAGAGTTTAAGGACCACGATTTTCCCTTAGACTTTATCGGGGTGGAGCCGGGCTGGCACAGTATGGCCTATCCCTGTACCTTTGAATGGGACAGGACAAGGTTTCCGGATCCAAAAAAGTTCAATAACGAATTATTGGCGGAGGGGATAAGGACCAACTTATGGTTGAACCCTTACGTTTCCCCAATAGGATCCCTATATCCGAAATTAAAAGGTCTTTCCGCTTCACATACCGTGTGGAACGGGATTGTACCCGATTTGATGCTTCCCGAAACCAGGACTATTTTTAAGCAACACTTTGTCCATAACCATTTGGATCTTGGGGTCAGCGGTTATAAGATCGATGAGGTAGATGGCTATGACTTTTGGATATGGCCGGACGTAGCTACATTTCCTTCGGGCTATAGCGGGGAACAGATGAGGCAGGTCTATGGCCTGTTAATTCAGGACATGACCGCAAAATGGTTCAAGGAAAAAAATCAGAGGACCTATGGTCTGGTAAGGGCATCCAATGCCGGGGCCAGTGCCTTGCCCTATGTTATATACAATGATTATTACAGTCATAAGGATTTTATTACGGCCCTGGTCAATAGCAGCTTTATCGGGGTGCTATGGACACCGGAGGTACGGGCCTCCAAAACGGCGGAGGAATGGTTGAGGAGAATGCAATCCGTTTGCTTTTCACCCATGGCCATGTTGAATGCCTGGGCGGACGGTACCAAACCCTGGTCCTTTCCCGAAGTGGAAGAGGCCGTTAGGGAGGTAGCCAATTTAAGGATGCAGTTATTGCCCTATATTTATTCTACCTTTTCCCAATATCATTTTGAAGGCCTGCCCCCTTTTAGGGCCATGAATTTGGTAGATGGGTTTTCCTATGACCCGAAAGTGGACGAAGGGGAACTGGACTCTACGGACAATCCTTATAAAACAGCCATTAAAAGTGAAATAAAGGATCAGTATATGATGGGCGACAATATTTTGGTAGCCCCCATGTTCGAAGGGGAAAGGGAGAGAAAGGTAATTCTGCCGAAAGGAAAATGGTTCGATTTCTACAATGGGGAATTTGTTGGGGAAAACGAGCTTATAACTGTAACTCCCGGAATGGAAAAAATACCGTTGTTTGTTAAGGACGGGGGTATAGTTCCCATGCGGCCCACCCGGAGACAGGCTCCAAAAATTGGGGAAAAGGTAGACCTGATTATTCGTCATTACGGAACCAAGGAAGGTGAATATACCCTTTATGATGATGATGGGCTAAGCTTCGATTTTGAAAAGGGACAATACTCGCAGGTCAAAATACAGGTAAAAAGGGACAGGAAAGGAAAACTTGTTGGCACAATAGGCAGCCCCGAAAAAGGGAAGCCATATAGCTACAACAAAAAGGTGACCTGGGAATTCAAAACCAAATAAAATCTATCCAAAAAACGGTGGGATACAGGATGATATGATCGGGAAGCAATTATTATTTTTACTTTTAGGGCTATTTTCAATAAACGGATCCATAGGGGCCACCTTTCAGGAACCTATTAAAATTGCCTGTGTAGGAAATAGTATTACTTATGGTTCGGGAGTGGCCAATAGGGAAAAAAATGCGTATCCGGAACAGTTACAGTCCATGTTGGGGAATACCTATCAGGTGCGGAATTTTGGGGTTGGCGGAAGAACCCTTTTAAAAAAGGGGGACAGACCCTATTGGGAAACGGAAGCCTATTCCAAGGCGTTGGAATTTAAGCCGGATGTCGTTTTTATAAAATTGGGGACCAATGATAGCAAGCTTCAAAATCGGATCCATTTGGCCGATTTCGAAGAAGATTATACGGACCTGGTCAATAGTTTCAGAAAGGAAAATAAACATGCGAGGATAATTCTTTTACTTCCCGTTCCTGCCTTTACAGCCGATACTACCGGGATTTGGAACGAAGTCATCAAAAATAAAATTATCCCTATAACCCGTACCGTAGCCTATAGGACAAATACGGAGGTGCTGGATCTGTACCAATTGTTTATTGATCGACCTGATTTATTGCCGGATAAGGTGCACCCCTCCTCCCTTGGGGCAACGGTCATTGCCAAAAGATTGTATGAAGCTGTAATCCAAAAGGAAATTATAAAAATAGATATTCCAAAATCCAAGGAAATAACAGTGTTGGAACCCGAAAATTTTTATGGTTATTCCCTTACCAATTTTGAATTTAGGGGTACCAAATGTAAGGTAGTACAACCAAAGAAAGTGGCACCCGGAGCTCCTTGGGTACTCAGGGCGCGTTTTTGGGGCCATGAGCCACAAACGGATATTGCCTTATTGGAACGGGGCTTCCATATTGCCTATTGCGATGTGGCCAATTTGTACGGAGGTCCCGAGGCGATTAAGCGTTGGGACCGGTTTTATGGGTTGATGACCCAGGCCGGACTCTCCAAAAAGGTGGTCTTGGAAGGGATGAGCCGGGGAGGTTTGATTATTTATAATTGGGCCGAAAAAAATCCGAAAAAAGTGGCCTGTGTGTACGCCGATGCCCCTGTTCTTGACGGTAAGAGCTGGCCCGGCGGTATGTGGCAGGGTAAGGGAAGTGCCCTGGATTGGGAGGCATTCAAAAAAATATACGGCATAAAAACCGAAAAGGATGTTTCCAATTTTACGGGGAATCCTATCCATAAGATCAAGTCGATTGCACAGGGAGGTTTCCCCATGATCCATGTTTGCGGTGCAGCCGATGTTGTGGTACCCATCGAAGAAAACACCAAGCCTTTTGAAGAGGCCATTAAGGCAAACGGGGGCAGTATCCATGTTGTTTACAAGGAGGGGGTAGGGCATCATCCCCATAGTTTGGAAAATCCGACCCCGATTGTCGATTTTATCCTTAACGCAACCGGACAGAAGATAAATTTTGCCCAAATTCCGGCACCGAGTGCGGAATATAGATCGGCTGCCGGTTGGAAGGAAGGAAAGGATTGGTGGGCCCAGGCCAATGATATTGATTCCTTGTGCAGGGCATCCAGGGAAACCGATTTGCTGCTCATAGGGAATTCCATTACCCAGGGCTGGGGAGGAAAAAGGCCAAATGTTACCTATGCCCCGGGCAAAGAAGCTGCAGAGCTTTTTTTTAAGGATTTAAATTGGGTCGGTGCCGGTATTTCCGGAGACCGTACCCAGCACATTTTATATCGTCTACATAATGGAAATTATGAAGTAGCCGGACCAAAAGTGGTAGTATTGACTATTGGCGTAAACAATTTTGGCGACCATACCGCAGAAGAAATTGCGGACGGTATCGGGAAGGTACTGGACCTGACAAGACAAAAATTTTCACCTTCAACAAAAATTATGCTGTTTGGACCCCTGCCTACCGGCCTGGACCCAAATACGGATAGGAGGGAGAAGTACAATAAGGTACATGCCCTGATCCGGCATCATGGAAATGGAAAAAATGTATTTTATTACAATCTGATCACTGAATTTGCTGATGAAAAGGGATTTTTGAAATCCGATCTGCTTTCCCGGGATGGGATACATTTATTGCCCCAAGGATATAAGGTTTGGGGAAAGATCATAAGGGATGAATACGATAGAATAAACTAGGCAGGAATAATGACATCCGATACAGTGGCATATTTTAGGGAAAGTTTCAAAATAAAGATTTTACCAACACCAAAATTTAAAAAGATGAAAAAATTAATTGGTTTACTGCTATTACTGTCAACGGCCCATAGCTATGGCGAAATTTGGCTTCCGTCCATTCTTTCGGATAATATGGTACTACAACAAGATTCGAATGTTGTTATTTGGGGATGGACAACAAGTACCAGTGAGGATATTACGGTATATGGGACCTGGAACAATGAAAAAGTAACCACCAAGGCCTTTCAGGGAGTTTGGTCCCTTCAGTTGCCCACTCCAAAGGCAGGGGGGACTTACAGTCTAATAGTGGAAGGCCATGAGAAATTGGAGCTGACGAATGTACTGATAGGGGAAGTTTGGTTGGGTTCCGGACAGAGCAATATGCAATGGACCCCTAAGAACGGTTTGGAGAATGTGGAGGAAGAGATTAAGAATGCCAATTACCCCGAGATACGTTTTTTTCAGGTAGCGCAGCAGATTTCAGGCCATCCACAGGATCAACTAAAGGGAAAATGGGAGGTTTGTACTCCAGAAACTATGGCAAAGTTTAGTTCCGTAGCTTATTTTTTTAGTAGGGAACTGCATCAAAATTTGGCCGTTCCCGTAGGGATCATTAACTCCAGTTGGGGGGGTACGCCTGTGGAAGTGTGGTTAAAAAAGGAATTGATAGCCAAGGATGCCGAATTGGCGGAAGCGGCGAAAAAATTGAACGAGGTTGCCTGGTGGCCCAGTAATCCGGGCTTGGCCTACAATGCCATGATACACCCCATTACCAAATTCAATATAGCAGGTTGTATTTGGTACCAGGGGGAATCCAACAGGGTGGATCCTGTCTCCTATTACAAATCCTTTCCCTTGATGATCAAATCCTGGAGGGAGGAATGGGGCAAGGATTTGCCGTTTTATTTTGTACAGATAGCTCCTTATAAATATGACGACCCCATGGGTACGGATGCGGCACATGTAAGGGATGCGCAATTGTATACCATGCAAAATTTGGACAATACGGGCATGGTGGTCACCAATGATATCGGGAACTTGGAAAATATACACCCTACGAACAAACAGGACGTAGGCCACCGTCTGGCGCTTTGGGCCCTGGCCAAAACCTATGGAAAAGAGGGACTGGAATATTCGGGACCGGTTTATAGTTCCATGGAGATTAAGAACAAAAAAATCGTTCTTAGTTTTGATTATGCCGACAAGGGTTTAATGCAAAAGGGAAAGGAATTACACGAGTTTTATGTGGCCGGGGAAGACCGGGTATTTTATCCTGCAAAAGCTAAAATTAGTGGCAATACCGTAGAAGTATCCTCTTCAAAGGTGAAGAAACCGGCAGCGGTGCGGTTTGCCTTTACCAACGGGGCCTTGCCCAATCTATATAATTCGGGGGGCTTACCGGCATCGGCTTTTAGGACGGATAATTGGGAGTTGAAATAAACGGTACAGTAGGAAATGAAACGGATCAATGTATTTATAATAGGCCTGTTAGGGATAACGGTATTCTCTTGCAATAAACCGCAGCAGGAACAAACGTCCAATGAAATTTGGTATGCCCAGCCCGCTTCCAAATGGATGGAGGCCCTACCGGTAGGGAATGGTCGTTTGGGGGCCATGGTCTTTGGGGATCCCCAAAATGAAAGGATACAGCTCAACGAGGATTCTATGTGGCCGGGCGGTCCGGACTGGGGGGATTCCAAGGGAAATGCCGGGGATTTGGAACATTTCAGGAAATTGCTTCGGGAAGGAAAGGCCCATGATGTGGATGCTTCTTATATGGATAAGTTTTCTTATAAGACGGTAGTTCGGTCCCATCAGACCATGGGAGATCTTTTTATCGATTTTAAAGGGGAGAAAAAAGTTGAAAATTATAAAAGGACGTTAAGCCTCAATGATGCTTTGATAGAAGTGGCTTATACCGGTAACGGTTCAAGCTATTCCGAAAAAGTGTTTTCTTCAAAGCCGGATGATGTGTTGGTGATCCAGTTGAGTACAACGGCCGAAGGAGGAATGGATTTTGACCTAAAGTTGGATCGTCCGAAAGACCATGGCCATAACACTGTAATTATTGACAACCCCTCGGATTCGGAGATCAGTATGCAGGGAATGGTGACCCAATATGGAGGAAAAAAGGATGCCCAACCCTTCGAAATCGATTATGGGGTTAAATTTGAAACCAGATTAAAGGTGGTAAACACTTCTGGCCAGGTGATAGCCGGAAACGGGTCGCTTTCCTTGGAAGGGGTAAAGGAAGCTGTCATTTATATTGTGTGCAACACTTCGTTTTATTCGGACGACTATGTGGCCAAAAATGATGAAACCTTAAAAAAATTAGAGGGTCAAACTTTTTCCGGAATATTGGAAAAACATATTGCCGATTATGCTGCTTTATATGATCGGGTCGCCTTTGATCTAGGGGGAAAGGAATTGGATTCCCTGCCTACGGACGTGAGGTTGCAAAGATTTAAAGAGGGCAATGAGGATCCCGATTTGGCGGCAAAATTGTTTCAATACGGTCGTTATCTGCTTATTTCCTCCTCACGGCCCGGAACGAATCCTGCAAATCTCCAAGGTATTTGGAACGAACATCTGGAGGCCCCCTGGAATGCCGATTATCATCTGAACATCAATTTACAAATGAATTATTGGCCTGCGGAAGTGGCCAACCTTTCCGAACTCCATATGCCCCTGTTCGATTTTGGGGACCGTCTTTTGGAACGGGGGAAAATTACGGCTAAAGAGCAATATGGAATCGATCGGGGAGCGGTGATGCATCATGCCACAGATTTGTGGGCAGCACCTTGGATGCGTGCCGATATGCCTTATTGGGGGGCATGGATCCACGGTGGTGGCTGGTTGGCCCAGCATTATTGGGAACATTATAGATTTACCCGGGACAAAGTGTTCCTTAGGGAACGCGCCTATCCATTCTTAAAATCGATCAGCGGGTTTTATCTGGATTGGTTGCAAAAGGATGAAAGTACCGGAAAATGGATCTCCTATCCGGAAATGTCACCGGAAAACTCTTATCTGGCAGCAGATGGCAAACCTGCCGCCATGTCTTTAGGTGCCGCTATGGGGCATCAGATTATTGAAGAGGCCTTTGAAAATACCTTGGATGCCGCACAGGTATTGCAGATAGATGACGCCTTTATAAAGGAAGTGAAAACCAAATTGAAAGACCTTTATCCCGGGGTCAAGATTGGCAAAGATGGAAGGATATTGGAGTGGAACCAGGAATATGAAGAACCGGAAAAGGGGCACCGCCATATGTCACATCTCTATGCACTACACCCTGGGGATGCCATTACATCCATAGATAAGGAAGCTTTTGCAGCGGCCCAAAAAACGATCGACTACCGATTGGAGCATGGGGGAGCGGGTACGGGATGGAGCAGGGCTTGGATGATCAATTTTAATGCCCGATTACTGGATGCCAGATCGGCCCGGGAGAATATTACAAAGTTGATGCAGATTTCCATTGCGGACAACTTATTTGACGAACACCCGCCATTTCAAATAGATGGTAATTTTGGATATACCGCCGGAGTGGCGGAATTGTTGCTACAGTCGCATGAAGGATTTCTAAGATTGTTGCCCGCCTTACCTGAAAACTGGGGAACGGGAAGCATCAACGGATTGGTGGCCCGGGGCAATATTTTAGTAGATTTGGAGTGGAAAAACGGTGAGTTGGAAAAAGTGGGCCTTTTGGCCAAGAACAATGCCAATATCCAATTGGGATACGGTAATGTCAAAACTACGGTGGCGTTGGAAAAGAACCGGAAGGTTTGGTTGGATGCCAAATTGGGAAAAGTGGATTTACCCTGAGAGAGATTATATAATGGATTACATATTTGGATAAATGAAGAAACTGATTACCTCTATTTTATTATTGACCATCACGGCAAATTTTGCCCAGGAGCAGGTACAGGATACGATTTTGCAGCATGAGCAAAAGATGCAGTGGTTCAAGGATGCCAAACTGGGCATTTTTATCCACTGGGGTTTATATTCCGTAAATGGGATAGACGAATCCTGGTCGTTTTATAACGGTTATATTTCACATGAAAATTACATAAAGCAGACCAAAGGGTTTACCGCTAAAAAATACGACCCGCAGGCCTGGGCAGATCTGATAAGGCGCAGTGGCGCCAAATATTCGGTAATTACTGCCAAACATCACGAAGGTTTTGCCCTATGGGATACCAAGTTTGGCAATTTTAATGCTGTTAAAAGTGCCGCTGTAAAAAAGGATGTATTAACGCCCTTTGTATCCGAACTTCGAAAAAATAAGTTAAAAGTGGGAATTTATTATTCCCTGCCCGATTGGTCTTATGATGATTATACACACTTTACCAGAGATTCCATTAGATATAAAATCTCCGAAGAACCAAAACGATGGAGCAAATTCCTGTCTTATTATCAGGGTCAGTTAAAGGAACTATCGGATAATTACAATCCCGATCTATATTGGTTTGATGGGGATTGGGAACACAATTCCGAGGAATGGGAAGTGCCCAAGGTAAGACAGATGCTTTTTGACAAGAATCCCAATACTATTTTAAATTCCAGATTGAGGGAACAGGGGGATTACGCTACTCCCGAACAAGGTATGCCCATTACAAGACCGGATAATAAATTTTGGGAGCTGTGCCTTACCATGAACGATTCATGGGGATTTCAAAAAAATGATCACAACTATAAAACAACGGACCAGATTATCGGGATTTTTGCCGATGTTATTGGAAATGGGGGCAACCTATTGCTGGATATAGGTCCCAGGGGCAATGGCAGTATTCCGGAGGAACAGATAGCCATATTGGAAGGTTTGGGACGCTGGACCAATAAGCATAAAGAGGCTATTTATGGGACGAGGTCCGGGATTCCAAAAGAACATTTTTATGGTCCCACTACCTTATCCAAAGATGGGAACATTCTTTATTTATTCGTGAAAGGTAATCCGAATGGGGAGGTGGTTATTAGAGGACTGAAAAATAGGATCAATCGTATTTATGTAGTGGGAGAGGGCACTAAATTATCACATCAGGTAATTGGTAAGGTATATTGGAGCCATTACCCGGGGATCAATTATATTAAGTTGCCGGAACATGTGCAGGATGAAAACATGACCGTTCTGGCAGTTATGCTGGATGGTAAGGTGGAGCTATATCGCGAGGATGGGGCTGTAATTGAAAGCAACTAGGGGATTTACACAGAATAAGAATATGAAATGAGCATTAATAAATTTTAAAAATTACTTTACAAAAGGCAATGTTTAAAATTTATAATGTGAGAGCGTAGCGGTTACATACGTTCTCAATTTTTTAATTAGTTTATCTCTAATTAATCACAAAAATTTAAACGTATGAAAGTTTATTTGCTACCGTTGATTGTCCTTGGCATTCTGATAGCAGGATGTAAGGAAAAGAATGTCCTAAGCCATAATACGCAATCCAAACACCCTAATATAGTCCTGTTTTTTGTAGACGATATGGGTTGGCAGGATACCTCGGTACCTTTTTGGACTAAAAGAACCCCGTACAACGACCTTTATCAAACCCCCAATATGGAACGATTGGCAGGGGAAGGAATGAAATTTACCCAGGCCTACTCCACTGCGGTTTGTTCGCCCACCAGGGTAAGTTTAATGACAGGAATGAACGCGGCCAGACATAGGGTTACCAACTGGACCTTGCACAAGGACAAATTACAGCCCATGGAGACCAATCACAAAACGCTGAAATTTCCGGATTGGAACGTAAATGGTATGAGTCCGGTTGCCAGTACGGAAAAAGCCGTTTACGCCACCCCATTGCCACAAATCCTGAAGGATGCGGGATATTATACCATACATTCGGGGAAGGCACATTTGGGGGCCATAGGTACCCCTGGCGAAAATCCATTGAATCTTGGCTTTGAGGTAAACATAGCCGGACATGCCGCCGGAGCTCCTGGAAGTTATCTGGGCAAGGAGAATTATGGGAACGGTCGGGAAGGTAAGGAAATATGGGCGGTACCCGGATTGGAAAAATACCACGGCAAGGATATTTTTTTGACCGAGGCCATTACCCAAGAGGCAAAATTGGCCATGGATTCCGCTTTGGATAAGGATAAGCCTTTCTTTTTGTATATGGCACATTACGCAGTGCATACCCCTATTATGGCCGATGGTAGGTTTGTTCAAAAATACTATGATAAAGGGTTGGATTCCATCGAGGCCAAATACGCATCATTGGTAGAGGGAATGGATAAAAGCTTGGGGGATATTATGGATTACCTGGACGATAAAAATCTTTCGGACAATACCATTATACTGTTTATGTCGGACAACGGCGGACTCAGTGCCGTGGCAAGGGGAGGGAAAAAACATACCCATAACAAACCCCTGAGCAGTGGTAAGGGTTCCGCTCATGAAGGAGGTATCCGCGAGCCCATGTTGGTAAAATGGCCGGGGAAAATAAAACCCAATTCGGTGGCGGACCAACCGCTAATCATCGAAGATTTTTACCCGACCATTTTAGAAATGGCAGGGGTTAAGAACTATGAAACAGTGCAGCAGGTAGATGGGATCAGTTTTCTTCCTGTACTTACAGGGAGCCCCATTGCTGAAACAAGACCCCTGTTTTGGCATTATCCCAATGAATGGGGGCCTTCGGGACCGGGAATAGGAGCTTCCAGTAGTACCAGAGTGGGCAATTGGAAATTTATTTACTACTATATTGACGGTAGCATGGAACTGTTCAACCTGAAGGAGGATATTGGGGAAACCAACAATTTAATAAAGGAACAACCGGCAAAAGCAGAGGAGTTGGCCGGGATATTATCGGATTATTTGAGGGAAGTGGAGGCCCAAATACCTTCCCGAAAAGATACCGGCGAGCAGATTGCCTATCCGGACGTAGTTTTAAAAACTAATAATCAGCAGTAGGAATATGAAACTAAGATTGTTCGTATTTTGTTGCTTTGGTCTCGTCTTGGGCTATGCCCAAAATGGGGAGGACAACTTATATCTATATGATAATTTCGGAAGCGTGTCCGGAGATAATATTTTTAAAACGGACGGATACTTTAATTGGGGAAGTTCCATAATCAAGGAAAGGGAAGGAAAATACCATTTATTTTATTCCCGATGGAAAAAGGAATACGGCTTTCATGGTTGGCTTACCCATTCGGAGATTGCCCACGCCATAAGCAAAAGTCCGGTCGGACCATGGAAATATAGAGAGACCGTGCTCCGCGGCAGAGGTAAGGGCAACTGGGATGCCATTACGGCGCACAACCCAAAAATCAAATATTTTGAAGGGAAATATTATCTGTATTATATAGCGACCAATATGGGTGGCGGGAATTATACCGATGGGGAATTGGTGGAAACGGCCAAAACGGGGTATAGCCATCCCAACTGGAAAATATTACGCCCCAATCAAAGGACAGGGGTGGCAGTGTCCAATTCGCTTAACGGACCTTGGACCAGAATGGACAGGCCCCTGGTGGAACCTTCCGGGCCTATTGCCACACTTACCGTAAATCCGGCAATTGATAGGGGAAAGGATGGTAAATACTATTTGGTCATAAAAGGGGATAAGCCCGATGAAAAAAAATTTGTTCGCAATCAGGTGGTCGCAATTTCCGACCACCCCGAGGGACCTTTTACCATTCAAAAAAAGCCCGTTATAGACTATATGGATACGGAGGATATGTCTATTTGGTACGATCAGGTCCGCAACAGATTTTATGGGGTTTTTCATGCCCACAATTATATTGGCCTGGTGACTTCGGATAATGGAACCGACTGGGAAAAGGCCAATGAGTTTGTTCTTAAGAATAAAGAGATTGCATTGCAGGATGGGACCGTCATAGTCCCCGATAGAATGGAACGTCCCTTTGTGTATCAGGAGGACGGGCAGCCAAAAGTATTGTCCGTAGCGGTAAAGAAAGGGAACGAATCCTATACCGTCTTTATTCCTATTTCCAAAAATGGGATACCGGTGCCGAACAAGAGACAATTGGCATGGCAGGAGGCAGAGCTTGGGGTGGTATTTCACTACGACCTTCATGTGTTCGATGGGGTAAAATATGGGCAGGGAAACAATAGAATAGACCCGGTAGGGAACTATCAAATTTTTAATCCTGAAAAGTTGGATACCGATCAATGGGTGAAAGCGGCCAAAGATGCAGGAGCTAATTTTGCAATTGTAACCGCCACCCATGAGACCGGATTTGCATTGTTTCAATCCGAGGTAAATCCATATAGTGTCAAAGCCCTAAATTGGAGGGACGGAAAAGGGGACGTTGTGGCAGATTTTGTGGCCTCATGTAGAAAATACGGTATTAAACCGGGGATTTATCTTGGAATCAGATGGAATTCGTTTTTGGGCGTGCACGATTTCCAGATCAATGGGGAGGGCGATTTTAAGAAAAACCGACAGCAATGGTACAATAGGATGGTAGAGGGTATGGTCAGGGAAATATGTACCAATTATGGGGAATTGTTCGAAATTTGGTTCGATGGTGGTGCGGACCATCCAAATAATGGGGCTCCGGATGTACTGCCCATTGTAAGGCAGTATCAACCCAATTGTTTGTTTTATCATAACGGACAATTGGCGGAAGCCCGATGGGGAGGGTCGGAATCCGGAACGGTGGCCTATCCCAATTGGTCTACCTTTCCTTATAGGGCCACAGGGGCAGGGGAAAGTGCCAAAAAGAATATAGCGGACAATAATTTTCAATTGCTGAAAGAAGGGGATGTCAACGGTAAGTTTTGGGTTCCTGCCATGGCCGATGCCCCATTAAGGGGATATAATGGTCGGCACGAATGGTTTTGGGAGCCTGGGGACGAAGCCCATATTTTTCCTTTGGAAAATTTAATGGATATGTACTATAAATCCGTAGGAAGAAACGCAACATTGATTATGGGACTTGCCCCGGATCCTGACGGACTACTTCCAGAGGCCGACGTATATAGGTTGAAGGAATGGGGAGATGAGTTAAAAAGAAGATTTTCCAATCCTTTGGCAATTACAAGAGGTAAAGGTAATGTGCTGGAATTGAATTTTAAGGAATCCCTGGCGGTAAACCATGTAATAATTCAGGAAGATATAGCCAAGGGGGAACGCATTAGAAAATATCGGATCGAAGGGTATTCAGAAGGTCGTTGGATTACATTGGCCACCGGAAAAAGCATAGGGAACAAGAGAATTGAAAAATTTGACACGGAAAAATTAAGTAGAATACGAATAAAAATTATAGATTCGGACGGTTTAGCACAGATTAAAAATATGAGTGCCCATTTTATTGGGGAAAAAGAAATTTAATTAATAGTAAAATGGATTTACAACTAAAGGATAAAGTAATTTTGGTCACCGGAGGTTCCAAAGGAATCGGTCATGGTATAAGTATACTATTGGCAGCGGAAGGAGCTATTCCGGTTATTGTTGGTAGGGATGAAAGCAGTATGTTGGCAGTGGTTGCGGATATTGTTAAAGATGGGGGAAAAGCATCTTATTCGATGGCCGAACTTACAGATCCGGAACAATGCAGGCTTGCCGTGGAAAGTGTTGTTGAAAAATATGGAAAGATTGATGGGGTGGTAAATAATGCAGGTGTCAATGACGGAGTGGGACTGGAAAACGGGAATTATGAAGATTTTATAAAATCTATAAACCGAAACCTTACCCATTATTATTTAATGGCGCATTATGCTTTGCCCGAATTAAAGAAAACCCAGGGAGCTATTGTAAATATAGGATCCAAGACTTCGGTTACGGGGCAGGGGGGTACTTCGGGTTATGCCGCTGCCAATGGTGGGCGCAATGCCATAACTCGGGAGTGGGCCGTGGAACTATTGCCCTATAATATAAGGGTCAATGCCGTTATAGTGGCCGAATGTTATACCCCATTGTACGATAGATGGATCAAAACTTTTGATAATCCGGAAGAAAAATTAAAGGCTATAACCGATAAGATTCCGTTGGGGCAAAGAATGACTACGTCGGAGGAAATTGCGAGTACGGTGGCCTTTTTACTTTCCAATAGATCCAGTCATACTACCGGGCAATTGCTCTTTGTGGATGGCGGGTATACCCATTTGGACAGGTCAATTTCTTAAAATGATAAATATTGAAACCATTATATAATAGCGATTTAAAAAGTTAAACTGTAATCAACAATCCAATGAAAGACCAAAGACCACCGGTAGTATCCAAAAAGGTACTTATTCCCTTTATTTTAATAACCTCCTTATTTGCCCTTTGGGGTTTTGCCAATTCCGTTACCGATCCCATGGTACAAGCCTTTAAAAAGGTTTTGGAGCTCTCCAATTCCCAAGCTGCCTGGGTACAAATGGCATTTTATGGGGGATACTTCTGTATGGCGTTGCCAGCTGCGCTATTTGTCCGTAAATACTCCTATAAGGTGGGGGTATTGATTGGTTTGGCCCTGTATGCAGGAGGAGCCCTATTGTTTTACCCGGCTGCAATAACCGAGCAATTTTGGTTCTTCTGTCTTGGCCTCTACGTCCTAACTTTTGGGTTGGCTTTTTTGGAAACAACGGCCAATCCTTATATTTTGGCCATGGGTGCACCCGAAACCGCTACCCAGCGTTTAAATCTGGCACAAGCTTTTAATCCTGTAGGTTTATTATTGGGGCTGTTGGTAGCACAGCACTTTGTGCTTAAAAAATTGCAGTCGGACGATATTGCGGATTATTCCGCTTTGGAAGAGGCACAAAAGGCCTTGATCAGGACTACGGATTTAATGGTTATTAGAGACCCTTATGTTATTTTAGGATTGGTAATCATGGCTGTTTTTGTATTAATTGTTATTAGTAAAATGCCACAAGCCAAGGATGAGGGAGGTATTCCCAGTTTGGGGGATACCTTTAACGGGCTGTTCAAAAATAAAAAATATGTGTTGGGTGTAGTGGCGCAGGTATTTTATGTTGGTGCCCAGATCATGTGCTGGACCTATATTTATCAATATGCGGAAGCTATTGGGATTTCCAGTGAGGATGCCGCCAATTACCAATTTGCCGCCTTTATCCTTTTCTTGGTAGGTAGGGCTATTGGCACCTATATGTTGCGTTTTATGAGTCCGGGCAAGTTATTGATGTACTTTGCCGTTTTTGCAACGCTGTGTTGTGTGGGGACTATTTATATAGAAGGTATAATAGGCTTGTACTGTTTGGTGGGAATTACTTTTTTTATGTCCCTTATGTTCCCTACCATTTATGGTATAGCATTGAACGGACTTAATGAGGAGGAATCCAAGATTGGTGCCGCCGGTCTTGTGATGGCCATTGTTGGCGGGGCCCTAATGCCAAAACTGCAGGGAATGATCATTGATGCAGGGGGCAATGCCGTAAACGATATAAAGATTATGGGAGCTACCGAGGTAAATTTTTCTTTTATACTTCCTACCTTATGTTTTGTATATATAGCTTGGTACGGATTACGGGTATTTAAGAAGTATGAACTAGCAGTTTAGGGTGCGATTCCACTAGTTGTATGGGATATTAATGTTTATTAACCACAAATTTAAAGTAATGAAAAGATATTGTTTGGCATTGGATCTTAAGGATGATCCCGAGTTGATCAAGGCTTATGACGATTACCATAAGGAAGTATGGCCAGAGATCCTTCAAAGTCTTAGGGAGTCAGGTATAAAGGATATGGAAATATATAGGGTGAGGAACCGTATGTTTATGATAATTGATGCGGATGACCATTTTTCCTTTGAAAAAAAGGCAAAGATCGATGCCAAGTATCCGGAAAATGAAAAGTGGGAGGAATTGATGTGGAAGTACCAACAGGCACTTCCATTTGCAAAACCTGGGGAAAAATGGATGCTAATGGAAAAGGTTTTTCAGTTATAGGCCCATGAAAAGCATAAAGATATTGCCTTGGTAAATAGCATCTACATAGTTGGATTTAGAATCCTACTTAGAACAATGATGGGCTGTACCGTCCTAATTGCACTTGGCTGTAAAGTCAAAAATGAGAAAAGTGTGAATGTGGACCGAGAAGAACATACCCTCTTTTCCAAAGGAACATTTGGCTATGACAGGGAGTTTTTGTCCAAGTACTATGATGACTTGGTCGTTTTGGAAAATGGGGAGTCCCGCATCTTGATCTCCCCTGAACTTCAAGGTCGCGTCATGACGAGTACCGCCTCTGGGGATGAAGGGCCAAGCTTTGGGTGGATCAATCATGATCTTATCAGGTCCGGAGAAAAGAACCTGCATTTTAATCCAACAGGAGGGGAAGAACGTTTTTGGTTGGGACCTGAAGGAGGTCAGTATTCCCTCTACTTTCAAAAAGATGCCAAGTTTGTATTGGACAATTGGTACGTTCCCAAGGAATTGGATATAGAACCTTTTAATTTGGTACGAAATAGTGAAGATAGAGCCTTTTTTGAAAGGGATATGAGATTGGTAAATTATACCGGAACCAGATTCGACTTGCGGGTTCACAGGAATATTACACTTTTGACCAGGGAAGATGCCGTTGAAATTCTTGGAGTCGGTATTCCTGAAACATTAAAAATAGTAGGGTTTTCTTCCGAGAACAGTTTAACGAACATAGGGACGGAAGACTGGGACAAGAAGACAGGTCTAATGTCTATTTGGATATTGAGCATGTTCAATTCCTCTGACCAAACCACTGTAATCGTACCTTTTAAAAAAGGGGATGAGGATATTTTGGGCAGGAAGGTAACGGACGATTATTTTGGAAAAATTCCGCAAGAGCGATTATTGATCAAGGATAGCGTCCTGTTTTTCAGGGCAGATGGACAAGAGCGGGGTAAAATTGGAATTTCCCCCCAAAGGGCCCTGCCGGTATTGGGAAGTTATGATGCCAAGAACAAGGTGCTTACCATTGCCAAATATAGTCTGCGCGAAGGGGCTATGGATTACGTTAATTCATTATGGGAGCTACAGGAGTTTCCCTTTTCGGGCGATGTGGTAAATGCCTATAACGATGGTGGTGGGTTAGGTCCATTCTATGAATTGGAAAGTTCATCCCCGGCAATGGATCTCAAACAAAATGAAAGCAGCAGCCATATCCACCAGACCTTTCATTTCGTTGGTGACGAAGGAGAATTGGAAAAACTGGCTAAAGCGGTATTGGGAGTATCCATTAAAGAATTATCTAGAGAGTAGTAAATAAAATATCCTATTCCGTGCTAGTTGACAATATTAATATGGGAGCGGGAATTAAAAGGGAAAAATTCAAGAACAATTGCAGATTAAAATACCATGGAGAAAAAAAAGGAAATAAGGATCAATAGCAAATATCCATCCGTTGATGATTTAAGGAACAGGGCCAAAAAAAGGATTCCCAAATTCGCTTTTGAATACTTGGACGGGGGCTGTAATGAAGATGTAAACCTTCATAAGAATACGGCGGAAATTAGGGATGTAGAACTCTTGCCATATTATCTCAGCAAGCATACCGGGTCCAGCATGAAGACCGAATTGTTCGGGCATGTCTATGATGCCCCTTTTGGAATTGCACCTGTGGGACTTCAAGGATTAATGTGGCCCAAAGCCCCTGAAATCTTGGCCGAATCTGCTTTTGAACATAATATCCCTTTTATTCTAAGCACAGTGACCACCAGTAGTATAGAGCGTATAAGCGAGATTACCGAGGGTAGGGCCTGGTTTCAACTTTATCATCCTACGGAAGACGCCGTTAGGAACGATATTATTAAAAGGGCCGAAGCGGCAGAATGTCCGGTATTGGTTATTTTGGCCGATGTGCCCACCTTCGGTTTCCGTCCCAGGGATGTGCGCAACGGACTGGCCATGCCCCCAAAAATGTCGGTAAAGAATATACTTCAGATATTGGGCAAACCAAATTGGGCCATGCAGACCTTAATACATGGACAGCCCAATTTTGAAACCCTTAAACCCTATATGCCCAAAGGCCTGGATCTGGCACAATTGGGGAAATTTATGGACAGGACATTTTCCGGAAGGTTAAACGAGGAAAAGATAAGACCGATAAGGGATATGTGGAAGGGTAAATTGGTCATCAAGGGCATTGCCAATGAGGCGGACGCGGAGAGTGCTATTAAACTGGGACTGGACGGGATTATAGTGTCCAATCATGGGGGCAGGCAATTGGATGCCGGTGAATCTACCATAAAACCTTTAACAAGAATCGCGGCAAAATATGGTGACCAAATAAAGGTGATGATGGACAGTGGCCTAAGGGGCGGTCCGGATATCGCCAGGACCATGGCCAGTGGTGCGGAATTTACTTTTCTGGGGCGTTCCTTTATGTACGGGGTAGCGGCATTGGGCGCCAAAGGTGGGGACCATACCATTTCACTTTTAAAAACGGAACTGCAACAGGTAATGGAACAGATCTGCTGTGAGGAGGTAAAGGATTTTCCAAATCATCTTATTTAGAAATTATTTTCCTTGGGGAACATTTTTGTATAGTAGGCGTTGGCGTCCTAAAAATATATAGTGTTACAATGTGCTGTTTTCCAATCTGGCGTCAAAAGATATCTGTTGCAGCTCCTGACCGGGCTCTTGGATCTGTTCTATAAGGATACGCAAGGCTTTTTGCCCTATTTCCTTAATAGGCTGATGGAGATAGGGGATAGGGTCTTCCAGGAAATTATAGGAGGAATTTTGGTCGAATACCACCACATCCACCTTTTTCAGTATTTTTCTGTCCAAGCCCAACATTTGTGTCAATCCTTCTTCGGCCAGGGTATTGGTGTGAAAATAAATGGCATCCACACCGGCATCCTGTACCAATTCCTTTACCACCCTTTTCATTTCCGATTTTAGGGATCTGTGATCAATTTTTTTTATCAATGCGGAATCAACGGCAAGGCCTGCCTGTTTTAGGGCTTCTACGTAGCCCTGATGCCTTTCTTTGTAGTGGTGCAAGGTGGAATTGTAGAGTACGGCCCCTATTTTTTTGTTTCCTTTTCCCAATAAATAGTTGGTGGCCTGCATAGAGGCCTTAAAATTGTTTACGGTGATGTAATTGGTAGCAAGATCGTTGAAGAATCTGTCGATTAGGACGAATGGAACTCCGACTTCGGTTAGTTGTGCAATAATATTTCTGGAGCCTTCAGGGGCTGCTATGATAAAACCATCTACCTGTCTCATTTTAAGAAAATCCAGCACCTTGTTGAATTTTTCTACCTTTTCGTCCGAAGATCCAAATATTACGGTATAATCCTGGGAAAATGCCTCGTCCTCTATAGTCCTGGCCAAATTGGAGAAAAACGGGTTGGAAATATCGGCTACAATGACCCCTATGGACCGTGTTTTATTGGTTTTAAGGCTTCTGGCATTCCAGTTGGGATGATAGTTCAATTCCTTGGCTACCTCCCTTATTTTTTTGGCGGTCTTTTCGGATACCCTGTTCTCTTTACCCTTATTGCTCAAAACATATGAAACCAAGGGGATGGAAACACCCACAATTTTTGCAATATCCTTTAATGATGTTTTAGGTTTCATAT
>CBFGWQ010000041.1:0-24067 GCA_965652575.1 uncultured Arenibacter sp.
CCAAATTATAAATGGGACAAAGCCTCTTGAGCATAGCGCAAAAGAGGCTTTTTTTTATAGCGCAATCCGTTTATTATTGATTATTGAGCCAGAATAGTTCAAATGAAAAGGGAATTTTTATTCCTAAAATGAGCGAGGCCGACTTCCAACAAGGAAACTTCCTTAAAAACTACTATAAAGGTCGGCAAATGCGTTTACAATACGTCCGTCTTTGGTAATAATACCCTTATTGAGACCACCTATCACAAGGGTATTTTTTAAATTTTCAAAATCATCGGTGCGGAATTGTTTGTCCATATCCAATTGATTGGCACTTAATAAGGACTGCCATCTTAAGGTATCCGTATTGCAATTGATCCCTATAAAAGTAAATTCCGGTTTGTTTTCGGATAGTTGGGCCACGCGCGTAAGTATATTCTTGAAGTTGGATCTCTGGTTTCCCGACCAAAAGTAAAATACGGCGTTTTTCTCTTTTTCGGCAATTTCCTGTAGGGTAACCAAAGTTCCATCCGTGTTAAAAACTGAAATATTGGGCAATTTATTGCTGGGCTGTAGATTGTTTACACCTTGGTAAATGGCTTCAATTTCGGCACTGTGACTATTGTTTCCTGAAAATCGGTGAAAGTCGTTAATAAAAATTCTATTGTTTTCATTCGTATCATGGACACTTATTAAATAGTCCATAGCAACATTTCTGAATAAATTGTCCCTCAGGTTTTTTTCTATGACCAGACTATCGATCAGTTTTAGCTTGTGCTGGTTAAAATGTAATTTATTCTTGACGATGTCATTGTGCGCATCACTACATTTTGAATAACAACCCATATAGGATAAATTATTAAAATGAGTCTTCATAAAATTGTAGTAGTACCTGTGATAGGTTAGGTTTTTGTTGTTGTAGTCTACCGTCTTTCTGTAATCGTAAAAGTTGTTGGGGAGTTCTGGGAAATTACCTTTTCCCGTTTTTCTTCTGTTCCAAAACGGGTATTTTTCCTTATAGATATAATAATTGTAATCTATGCTGGCCATGGCCATTTCCACTGCCTTATCGGAAAGGGAGGCATTTATTATCAATTCGTTAAGGGTATTTACCTTAATGGTTTTTAAGGAATCCAGTATATGGGAAAATTCCTTTGGCCCAAGTTGGGAATAGGAATAAACTATGGCCGGCTCCGATTCCGTACTTAAAAAGAACTCAACAAGAAAATTATTTATTTCTTCACCTCTCCCGGAAAATATCAAGGATTCGTCAAAATCTTCAGTATTTAGGCGGATCATCAGACTATCACCCTTCTCCAGGTACACGTACTGCAATTCCGGACTATGGTCAAAATGATATAAACCTTCCACAACGGTATCCAATTGAATACTAAATCTATTATGGCCATCCAATTTGGCCGAATCTATGGCAATATCATCTTTAAAGAGAACCACATATTGGCTAGTAGGATTTACAATTTCACCAGCAAAGAATGCACCAGGGGATTTTTTTTCTATCGTACCGCAACCAACAAGCGCAATAAGAAAAGAATATAGTAAAGGTTTATTCATATGGGAATAGCTACTTTATAGTGAACAAATCTAATAAAAGCAAGAGATACAGGCTGTTAATTGTGAGTTAAATCTGCTGTTACTTAGTTAAAACCACCTCTAAAGGCGTTGTAATATAGTTGCTTTAACGGGTTAATTTTTGTTATTTTTGCACAAAATTTAAAACATTATATATGCTGTCAGTATCAAACTTATCCGTGCAATTTGGGAAAAGGGTTCTTTTTGATGAAGTAAACGTGTCCTTTACGCAAGGTAATTGTTATGGTGTTATTGGCGCCAATGGAGCGGGAAAGTCTACCTTTTTGCGAATTCTATCGGGACAGGTAGAACCTACATCGGGTCGTGTCCACTTGGAACCGGGCAAAAGGATGTCCATTCTGGAACAGAACCATAACGCCTATGATGAATATACTGTTTTGGAGAGTGTGGTAATGGGCAATAAGCCTTTGTTCAAGATAAAAAAGGAGATAGATGCCCTATATGCCGACTACAGTGACGAGAATGCGGATAGAATAGGGGAATTGCAGGTGCAGTTTGAAGAAATGAACGGTTGGAATGCGGATAGCGATGCGGCAGCCCTTTTGTCCAACTTGGGCATTACGGAAGAATTTCATTATACCATAATGGGCGATTTGGATTCCAAGCTTAAGGTAAGGGTGCTTTTGGCGCAGGCATTGTTCGGAAATCCGGATGTATTGATTATGGATGAGCCGACCAACGATTTGGATTATGAAACCATTAACTGGTTGGAGAACTTCCTGGCCGATTATGAGAATACGGTTATTGTAGTTTCGCACGACAGGCACTTTTTAGATTCGGTCTGTACCCATATAGGGGACATAGATTTCGGAAAAATGAACCTGTACTCCGGAAATTATACCTTCTGGTATGAGAGCAGTCAATTGGCCGCCAGGCAAAGGGCGCAACAGAACAAAAAATCTGAGGAAAAGGCCAAGGAATTGCAGGAGTTTATCCAGCGGTTCAGTGCCAACGTGGCAAAGAGCAAACAGGCCACCTCCAGAAAGAAGATGCTGTCCAAGTTAAAAATTGAGGATATTAAACCATCAAGCAGACGTTATCCTGCCATTATTTTTGAAAGGGAAAGGGAGGCGGGAGATCAAATTTTGAACGTTGAAAAACTGTCCGCAACTACCGAAGAGGGCGAAGTTTTGTTCCAGGATGTCAATATTAATCTGGCCAAGGGGGATAAAGTGGCCATAATTTCCAGGGATTCAAGGGCTACAACGGCATTTTACGAGATAATTAACGGCAATAGAAAGGCGGACAGCGGTTCCTTTCAATGGGGGATCACTACCAACCAATCCTACCTGCCTGCAGATAACGCCTCCTTCTTTACCGAAGATATCAACCTGGTCGATTGGTTAAGGCAATGGGCCAAAACGGAAGAAGAAAGGGAGGAAGTAAATATTAGGGGCTTTTTGGGGAAAATGTTGTTCAGCGGTGAAGAAGCCTTGAAGAAATGTACGGTTTTGTCCGGAGGGGAAAAGGTGCGCTGTATGTTGAGTAGAATGATGCTAATGAGGGCCAATGTAGTTATGTTGGACGAACCTACCAACCATTTGGACCTTGAAAGCATAACCACCTTCAATAATTCCCTAAAGAATTTTAAAGGTACCGTTCTCTTTACGACCCATGACCACGAATTTGCCGAAACCGTGGCGAATAGGGTGATAGAATTGACCCCAAAAGGCAATATTGACAGGTATTTGACATTTGATGAGTATATGTCCGATAAGAATATAAAGGAGCAGCGCAATAAAATGTACGCGGTTCCGGTATAGTTTTAAGAGATGAGCCAAATGCCATTAGCCAAGAGCCAAAAGGCAATATGAGCCATAAGACATAAGTAAAAGGCAGTGATTTTTTTGCTTACTGCCCATCGGGCACTACATTTTTAGGTACCTGGAATTCCAGATGGCGGGATTAAAATTTTTGCCCAAGGCAAAGCCATAAAATATGACAATGGAAGCAAGGCATTTGAACATAAAAAAGAAAATTACCCAAAATTGAAAGCTGGAACTTTCCTTTGAGAACAAGCCGTTGGGGACCAAAAGGGTTAATAGGTAACTGATGCCTACCACAAGGACAATTAAATTCACCAGGCTTTTGAAAGGCCACATTAATATTTTTCTCAACGGATGCAGATCGTAGCCCCATTTATGGATCAGATAATAATGGTCATTGCCGATCGGGGCAAATAAAATGGGATCGTCCCGGTCCTCCAATTTAAAAAGTTTGGAGGGTGCAAGTATCTTAAATCCCTTTAACTCCAGTCCATGGTCTTTTTCCAGTTTTTTGATTTTGGTGATCGCTTCCTCCGGTATTTCACCTTTAAAATAGTGGGAATCCAAAAAACGCAATCTGTAATCGACCGCTATTTTTTTTATATGGCGAAGATGATAAATTTCGGCAGTTGCCAATAGATCAAAATTAAAGTCATTGGAAATTAATCCGGACTTGTTTTTAAGATTGGCCCCAATTCTTTTCCGGTCATGGTCCCCTTTGGCCAAAAGACGATAAACTTCATTTATCAAATTATCGGCAGCCTTGTCCCTTTGCTTGGCCAGAATAAGCTTTTCCTGAATATTGGTTCTTCTCAACAACATTGTATATTCTTTTATAGCTAGGTTTATAAAATTAAGAAATTAAGGTTTTCCAATTTGGTTTAGGGCGTTAAAAATTAAAATGGGCAATAAAACCTAATGATGATGTAGCGTAATCGTAACCTTGATAGCTATATTCCGATATTCCAAAATTAGTTGATAACTTTTTTTAGAACAGTAAACCGAATATTGTATATTGTCGACGAATTTAACCGTTCGTCGATTTTTTAATAATTCCCAGGCCACTACCAATGAAAAGCTATGTTTCCGTTTGCGCTATATTATTTTTGATCACCTCCCTTGCTTATGGACAAACGTCTTTTATTGAAAATAGCTTTTTGCAAAAGGAAAGTTCCATTATAGAAAGTGCTGCGGATTCGGGAAATTACTATACCTTGTTGGAAGCCGTAAAGGCAGCCAATTTGGATAAAATATTGGATGAGGATGGCCCTTTTACCGTTTTTGCGCCCTCGGATATGGCTTTCAAAAAACTTTCCAAGGTAAACATAAGGGAATTGTTGTTACCGGAAAATAAACAGGAACTCTTTTCGCTTTTGACCTACCATATTGTTGCCGGCAATATAACGGCCTCAAAAATTTTAAAGGCTTTGTGCAACGGAAATGGAAAGGCAAGTTTTACAACCGTTCAAGGCGACAAAATTTACGCTTCTATGGACGGACTGGATATTGTACTCACGGACAAGGCCGGGAATAAGGCCAGAATAACCAGTGCAGATGCCAATCAATGTAATGGAATTATCCATGAGATAGACAGTGTTATCCTGCCCAATGTTCTTATAACGGCAAATCTACCTTAATTCGGCTCCCAATTCGCTTTTATAGCGCTGTAAAAGCTTGTTCATTATCCTATCTATCTGCTTGTCCGTCAAAGTGCCGTTCTCATCCTGCAAGGTGTAGCTTACTGCGTACGACTTTTTGCCTTCGGGCAAATTTTTGCCATTGTACACGTCGAAAAGATTTACCTTGGTCAAGAATTTCCGTTCTGTTTCCAGTGCGATATCATAAATTTGCTTAAAACTCACCTGTTCGTCCACGAGCAGGGCATAGTCCCTTTTTACTTCAGGATATTTTGGAATGTCCTTATAGATTATTTTGTTGTTTACAATGGCTTCCAAAATATAATCCCAATCAAAATCTGCAAACAGCACTTCTTCCCTAATATCAAATTCCTTTAAAATAGACTTTTTGACTGCCCCTATACCTACAATTGGCTTATTGGCCAACAACAGGGAAATTCCCTCCGAAAGCATATCGCTTGATGTAGGTTGGGAAATAAGTTGGACAAGTCCCAATCTATTCAGGAGGTTTTCCACAATGGCTTTAAGGTAGAAGAAATCTACCTTTTTGGGAGGAGTACTCCAATTATCTTCCAATCTGTTCCCGGTAATAATGATACTTAGGTGCTTTTTTTCCTCCTTCTTGGTTGGATACTGATGATAGGTCTTTCCGAATTCGAATATTTTAAGGTGGTGCATCTGCCTATTGCTGTTGTACGCAATGGCCTCTAGACCTGAAAACAGCATGGATTGCCGCATCACCGACAAATCGGTACTTAGGGGGTTTAACATGGCTATGGTATGCTCTTCCCTGATATCTTTGGATAATTGGTTATAGGCCGGGGACGTTAGGCTATTGGCCAAAATTTCGTTAAATCCGATCGAAGCTAAATAATTGCCTATTATGTTCTGAATCCTATAGTCCTCAAATTTGGAAGTTGGGGCAATGGAAGCATTCAGTTTTTCTTTAAACTCAACATTGTTATAGCCAAAAACACGAAGGATTTCCTCGATTACATCGACCTCTCTTTGAACGTCCACGCGATAAAAGGGAATGGATAGTCCAAGACCGGATTCCGTAACATTTTTGACCTTGATGTCCAATGATGCAAGAATGGATTTAATAGTGTCCTTGGGTATTTCCTGACCTATCAGTTTGTTGATTTTATCGAAGGTCAAAAATACGTGGTAGTCATCCTTTTTCTTGGGATAGATATCCACTATGTCCGAGGTGATGTCACCTCCTGCAATTTCGTGTATAAGTAGTGCGGCCCGTTTTAGGCTATATTCTACATTATCTATATCTATTCCCCGTTCAAAACGGAAGGAAGCATCTGTATTTATACCGTGCCTTTTGGCAGTTTTTCGTATGGAGACCGGGTTAAAGAAGGCACTTTCCAGGAATATGCTACCGGTACTTTCCGTAACCCCGGAATTTTGCCCCCCGAGCACTCCGGCCATACAAAGGGGTTTTTCGGTATCGCAGATCATAAGATCCTCGTCGCTCAATGTGCGCTGAACCCCGTCCAGAGTGGTAAATTGGGTTCCCTTGGGAAGTGTTTTTACCACTATTTTATTTCCCTTTATTTTGGCTGCATCAAAGGCGTGCAAGGGTTGTCCCAATTCGTGCAACACATAATTGGTGGCGTCCACCACATTGTTCTTAGGGGTAATCCCAATAGCCCTTAATCTGTTTTTGAGCCAGTCCGGGGAGGGCTGTACAATTAAATTGCTAATGGTAATTCCACAATACCTTGGTGCCAGTTCGCTTTTAATTACTTCGGCATCGATTTTTAACGATCGGTTTACAATGTTGAAATTGGTTACCGGGGGGGTAATCAGTTCCTTATGGATATCCCTTTGTTTGAATCCGGCCTTTAAATCCCTGGCAACTCCATAGTGGCTCATGGCATCGGCCCTATTCGGGGTTAGACCTATCTCGAATACTTCATCCAGTTCCACTTCAAAAACTTCGCTACATGGGGTACCCACTTTTACGCCATCGGGCAGTACCATAATTCCGTCGTGGTCTTCGCCCAACCCAAGCTCATCCTCGGCACAGATCATGCCGTGGCTTTCCTCTCCACGAATTTTTCCTTTCTTTATCGTCCAGGCTTCCCCTTCCGCTGTATAAAGGGTTGTTCCTATAGTGGCCACAGCTACTTTTTGTCCTACCTCAACGTTGGGGGCACCGCAGACAATTTGCAATGGAGTCCCAAGACCAATATTTACGGTGGTCAGTTTTAATTTATCCGCGTTGGGGTGTTTTTCACAGCTTAAAACTTCTCCAACTACAATTCCTTTCAATCCTCCCTTGACAGATTCAAAAGGGGAAATACCTTCAACCTCCAGGCCCAAGTCGGTTAATAATTCCGCTGTTCTATTGGAATCCCAGTCAATTTTTAAGAACTGCTTCAACCAGTTGTAAGATATTTTCATCGAGCTTTTTTAAAGACCCCAAATATAAAACAATGAAAGAAGACATTCAATACGTAATTGATCGAATGTTTTATTTTTTATTTTCCAAAATTATTTGTTGCCTAACCTGGTATTTTTCCAACATTTTTTCATTTTACAAGATCGACCTGTGAATTGGATGGAAAGCCCTTTTGGATGTGTGGTGTTGGCAGGCCCTAGATGATGGTAGATTTTCCCAAACCTATATTCTCGTAATTGTAATTGAGGTTTTCATCGGAATCTATGATGTTTCCGGCTATAAAATCCCCTACCTGGCCAGTGCCGTACTTGCTGGAAGTATTCAGATCCTTGGTCACCACATTTTTTCTCATGGATTTGTCCACTGCTATTACAACTGCGAGCGATTCCTCATGTAGTCCGAAATGGCTCAACATCATGGCCGTTGATAAGATAGAGGCCACGGGGTTGGCTATGTTTTTTCCGGTTGCCTGGGGGTAGGATCCGTGAAAGGGTTCGAACATGGCATGTTCATTACCGATCGAGGCCGAAGGCAGGAGTCCCTTGGATCCGCAAATGGCACTTCCCTGGTCGGACAAAATGTCCCCGAACATATTATCGGTGAGGATAACATCAAAGTCGTTCGGATCCAGCATCATTTTCATGGCGGCATTGTCCACAAATAAAAAATCCAATTGTACTTCCGGATAGCTTTCCGATATTCTGGTTACCACTTTACGCCAAAGCCTGGAAGTCTCCAGGACATTGGCCTTATCTACCAATGTTAATTTTTTGCGCCTATTTTTTGCGGCCTTAAAGGCCAAATGGGTAATTCTGCCGATTTCCTTTTCGGAGTATTCACATAAATCCGAAGCAACTGTTCCGTCTTCACTAAGTTTTTTTTCACCAAAGTAGATTCCCCCGGTCAGTTCACGATAGATAACGAAATCCGTTCCAAAAATCACATGTTTTTTTAAAGGGGATTTATTTACCAAAGTTGGAAAAACCTTAACGGGCCTTATATTGGTAAAAAGTTGCAATTCCCTGCGTAGTTGCAGCAATCCCTGCTCGGGGCGTACTTTGGCACTTGGGTTCCCATCATATTTAAGCGTACCTATGGTGCCAAAAAGAATGGCGTCCGATGCCTTGCAAAGATCAATGGTTTGCTCCGGTAGGGGGGAGCCGTATTTGTCCATGGCAGCAGCTCCGATCAACCCTTCCGTATAGGTAAAATGATGGTTAAAGGTCTCCTCGACGGCCTGCAGGCATTTTACGGACTGTGCCAGGACCTCCGGACCAATACCATCCCCCCCTAAAAGAGCAATCTTTAGATCCATATTAGGCTATGCTTTTTATTTTGATTCCACTGGCAATGACGATATCATGGATATCCTCGTCAAAAATTTCTTTTTGTCTGTCCGCAAATTTCAAAAATTCCTGGTACACTACATCCAATTGGGTCTTGGTAAGTTCGTACCCCACATTTTTTGCCCTGTAGGCCAATGCCGCCCTACCACTTCTTGCGGTAAGGACAATGGACGATTCGTTTACCCCAACATCTGCGGGATCTATTATTTCATAGGTCTCCCTGTTTTTTATTACTCCGTCCTGATGTATCCCCGAGCTATGGGCAAATGCATTGGCGCCCACTATGGCTTTGTTGGGTTGTACGTACACTCCCATTTTTTGGGAAACCATCTGGCTGGTGTCATATAGTAATCTACTGTTGATATTCGTATCCAAATTAAGGGTAGGATGCTGTCTAAGGATCATTACCACTTCCTCTAGGGCAGTGTTTCCCGCTCTTTCACCAATTCCATTGATGGTGCATTCTATTTGTCTGGCACCGTTGATTACCCCGGCTATAGAATTTGCCGTGGCCAGTCCAAGGTCGTTATGGCAATGACAGGATAGAATGGCCTTGTGTATGCCGGTTACATTCTCCTTTAGATATTTTATTTTGGCCCCGTATTCCTCTGGCAAACAGTAGCCGGTAGTATCGGGGATATTCAATACCGTGGCACCGGCCTTGACCACTGCCTCGCAGACCCTTGCCAAAAATTCGTTATCCGTTCTACCCGCATCCTCCGCATAGAACTCTACATCCCCAACAAAGGATTTGGCATAACTTACCGCCTCTACGGCCCTTTCTATAATAGCGTCCTTATTGGAATTGAACTTGAATTTAATATGGGATTCCGAAGTTCCGATACCCGTATGTATCCTTGGTCTTTTAGCATATTTCAATGCCTCTGCAGCAACTTCAATGTCTTTTTTGACGGCACGCGTAAGTCCACATACCGTTGCATTTTTTACAATTTTTGAAATCTCCTGCACAGAATTGAAATCTCCCGGACTTGAAATTGGAAAACCGGCTTCTATAATGTCTACCCCTAAAAGATCCAGTCTTTCGGCGATAATCAATTTCTGGTCCGTATCCAATTTACAGCCGGGAACCTGCTCCCCATCCCTAAGTGTCGTGTCAAAAATATGTACCTTTTCTTTGCTCATTATATTTACGTAATTTTATGTGCGCTATACGAATATAGTACTAGTAGGTTTGCTTGTCCTAATCGCAAAATGGCATTTACAATGTTAAATAACTTTTTGAAGTATTTAAAACACTGATTATCAATTATATAAACCTTTATTATTACGATGACAAATGCGCATAAAGATGCATTGTTCGTTTTGGTCAAATCCCTTTCCAAGTCGGAGAAACGTCAATTTAAATTGTATGTTGGACGGCTGGGGGTCAACACCGATGCGAAATTTTTGGCCCTTTTTAATTTAATGGATAAAATTAAGGTATATGATGAAAAATTAATACTGGAAAACGGGATCGTGAAGAAGGCCCAGTTGTCCAACTTAAAGGCCCATCTGTACAAGCAGATCCTGGTGAGCCTTAGGTTGAACCCGGTAAACCAAAATATTAGGGTTCAGATTCGGGAGCAATTGGATTTTGCTACAATTCTCTACCAAAAGGGCCTCTATAAGCAGAGCCTTAAAATATTGGATAAGGCCAAGGCCATTGCCATTGAAAATGAAGAGAAAAACGTGGCCTATGAAATTGTTGAATTTGAAAAGTTGATAGAGACCCAGTATATTACCAGGAGTATCCCGGACAGGGCCGATGAACTGGCGGTACAGGCCAAGCACCTTTCGGCACAAAACGTAATTACCAGTAAGTTGTCCAATCTTGCCCTCCAGCTATATGGGCAGATGTTAAAAATTGGCTATGTCAGAAGCGATGAGGATATTAAAAGGGTTCAGAAATATTTCCATAAGCACCTGCCCAAATATAATATTGAAGACCTTGGCTTTAGGGAAAAGCTTTGGCTTTACAAGGCACATCTTTGGTACAGTTTTTTAACCCAGGATTTTTTGTCCTGCTATAAATATTCCAGTAAATGGGTAGATCTTTTTTATGATAATAAGGAAATGATCTATTTAAACCCGGTATTCTTTTTAAAGGGAAACCATTATTTGTTGGAATCCTTATTTTATGTAAAATATAGTTCCCAATTTAAAGAGACCTTGGAGAAATTGGAAAAAATTGCGGGGAGCAAGGAATTTCCCGATAATGACAATATAGCGTCATTGAAATTTTTGTATATCAATTTAAACAAATTGAACCTACATTTTTTGGAAGGCAATTTTGAGAAGGGCCTTTATTTGGTCAAGATCGTAGAATACGGAATCAATAAACATAAGGATAGGATAGACCAGCATCATGTTATGGTATTGTACTATAAGATAGCCTGCCTTTATTTTGGAAATGGGGACAACAAAGCCTGTATCCAATATTTAAAGAGGATCATTAATAATAAGCACCTAAAAATGCGGGAAGACTTGATGTGCTTTGCCAGGGTACTTAGTCTTATTGCCCATTACGAGGCCGGGATGGACTATCATTTGGAAGTTCAGTTGAAAAGCACTTATAAGTTCCTCTTAAAAATGAACGACCTGCATGCGGTACAGAAGGAAATGATCAAATTTTTAAGGGGTTTGGGGGATATTTATCCGCACGAGTTGCCCAATGAGTTCCAAAAATTGTACGATGAATTAAAAAAATATGAAAACCATCCCTATGAAAAACGAGCTTTCTTATATTTGGATATTATTTCATGGTTGGAAAGTCATTTACAAAATAAACCCGTAGGACAAATTATTAAAGAGAAGGCCATGTCCGTTACCCGATAAAGCATATTCTTGAAAAGCAAAAGCCTTCACATAAACCATTTGCTGGAGATCAATCTGGCCATGATATTTATAAGTACTTCGGGAGCACTGGGCAGATATGTACAATTGCCGGTACCTGTTACCATAGCCAGTAGGGCAATCTTGGCATTTTTATTTTTGTTGCTTTATTGCAAATGGAAGAAAATATCGTTCCGCATTGCCAAAAGGGACCATCCCATTGTTTTTTTAGGCGGTATTTTCATGGGAATCCACTGGTTGGCCTATTTCTATGCCCTGCAGCTTTCCAATGTGGCCATTGGTATGTTGTCCATGTTTACCTATCCTATTATAACGGCCTTATTGGAACCATTGATTTTAAAAACACCCTTCCAAAGAATTCATTTTCTCCTAGGACTTTTGGTATTGGGGGGCATTTATTTGTTGGCACCCGACTTTGATACCGGCAACTCGCATATATTGGCCGTGGGTCTTGGTGTTTTTTCGGCATTGGCCTATGCCATTAGGAATATTATCTTAAAGTCCAGGGCGGCCCATTACAATGGATCTTTAATGATGACCTATCAGACAGGCCTGGTAGGATTTATATTGGGCCCGGCATTTTTTATTTACAATGTGGATGCAATTGCCTACCAGTGGCCGGCATTATTAACATTGGCCCTTTTTACCACTGCTATTGGGCATACCTTGTTCCTCAATTGTTTTAAGCATTTTAGTATTACTACCGTGAGTATCCTAAGTAGTGTGCAACCGGTATACGGTATATTGATCGGAGTGGTTTTTCTATCGGAAATTCCCAGTTGGACTACGGTAATGGGAGGAGTGCTTATATTGAGCTCCGTGGTTATTGAAAGTGTAAGGTCCTATAAATGATGGCAAGTGTCTAGTCAAGCCTAAACCTACGGGTAATCCAATGTGTCTCTTGAGCCGCTCCTGCGTTGCAAAAAACGCTTACATAGCTATGGCTATGCTCATTTTTTGCGCCTTGGCTCAACTCAAGATCCATCATTCCTTATCCGTCATTTAAACATTGACTAGACACTAGTAAAATCACAAACAGGCATTCCAAATGTTATCCTTTGGGGGCGGTGCCATAAGTTGTACCTGTTCTTTCCTTACGGGGTGTATAAATGTGAGGCTTCTGGCATGTAGATGTATGCTTCCATCCTTATTGCTCCGGTCCGCGCCGTATTTTAAGTCCCCTTTTATGGTACACCCAATGGCCGCCAATTGTGCCCTGATCTGATGGTGCCGCCCTGTTTTCAGATCGATTTCCAATAAAAAATAACGGTCCAATTGCTTTATGACCTTATAGTCCAAAACGGCTTTCTTGCTATCCGGAACCTCATTTTTGTGACTGTAGGATTTATTTTGTTTGGGATTGCGTTTCAACCAATGGGTCAGGGTATCCGCTTCTTTATCGGGAATTTTATCCACTACCGCCCAATATGTTTTTTTGGCATCTTTTTCGGCAAACAATTTGTTGAGCCTGGGCAGGGCCTTTGAGGTTTTGGCAAAGACTACGATCCCTGTTGTAGGTCTGTCCAAACGGTGTGCCACCCCCAAATAAACGTTTCCCGGTTTGTTGTGTTTTGTTTTTATATACCGTTTTACAACCTCGCTCAGCGGAGTGTCCCCGGTTTTATCTCCCTGTACAATATCGCCGGCCCTTTTATTAATGGCAATAAGGTGGTTGTCCTCGTATAGGACATGAAGGTTCTCTGGGGTGGAAATTGTTTTTAGGGACACTTGTCTAGAATTGATTATCTGGTTCATCGACTATCCTTGCACTATAATAATGGTCGGTATTATGTAGGGATAATTGTATATGGTCGTTAGTATTGTTCCTCGTTGTTCGGGAAGTCCCTCGTCTTTACATCGTCCACATATTTCGAAATAGCTTTGCCCATTTCCTCATACAGGTTGAGGTATCTTCGCAAGAATCTTGGATTGAATTCCTGGGTTATTCCCAAAAGGTCATGAATTACCAACACCTGGCCGTCCACACCATTACCCGCCCCAATGCCAATAATGGGAATGGAAACACTTTCTGCTACTTCCCTGGCCAATTTAGCGGGTATTTTTTCCAGAACTATGGCAAAACATCCCATTTTCTCCAAAAGTCTCGCATCTTCAATGAGTTTATGTGCTTCCTCCTCTTCTTTTGCCCTTACGGTATAGGTGCCAAATTTATAAATGGATTGAGGGGTAAGGCCCAAATGTCCCATTACGGGGATGCCTGCATTTAGAATTCTTTTTACAGATTCCTTTATTTCCTGTCCACCCTCGACCTTTACGGCATGGGCACCACTTTCTTTCATGATCCGGATGGCGGAGCGCAATGCTTCTTTGGGATCACTTTGATAACTTCCGAAAGGGATGTCTACGACCACTAGGGCACGGTTTACCGCACGAATTACCGATGAGGCATGATAGATCATCTGATCCAGGGTAATGGGCAGGGTAGTTTCATGTCCGGCCATAACATTACTGGCAGAGTCGCCCACCAATATTACATCTACGTTGGCGGCATCCACAATTTTGGCCATGGAATAATCATAGGCCGTCAACATGGATATTTTCTCTTCGTTTTTTTTCATATCAACGAGAGATTTTACGGTAATTCTTTTGTATTCTTTTTTGGCAGTGGACATCTATTTTGTTTTTGATGGGATAAAAGTAATGATTTGTTCCAAAAATCGTCAGCCTTATCATCGTTTGTTCCGATGTTTTAATTTTTTTGGCTATTTTCATTTATTCATTGAACCATATATGATGAACAAAATTGTGGTCACTTGTTTTATGTTGTTTTTGGCATTTGGGATAGAGGCTCAAAACGGAGGAGAGGAGATGGTCAAAAATACAATTGATTCTTTTTTTAAAGCGTTTCACCAACAGGATTCGACGGCCATAAAGAAATTAGTGTCCGAGGATATTGTGCTACAGACCATTGTAGGAAATACCAAGGGTTCAGCGCAGGTTAAAACAGAAAAATTTGATCAATTTTTGAAATCGATCGTATCCATTCCCTCCACGACCAAATTTGAAGAAAGGATACGGACCTATAATATCCAAATAGATGGCCCTATGGCCAATGTATGGACCAAATATGAATTTTGGGTAAACGATAACTTTAGCCATTGTGGCGTAAATTCCTTTCAACTGTTTAATGACCAAGGCCTTTGGAAGATTATATATTTGATCGATACAAGAAGAAAAGAGGGATGTAATTGATCGGGGCTATTGGTTTTTTGTTGTTAAAATAAATTCTATCAAGGCTTGTGGTTGGTCGGTTTGAATACCGTCCACGCCAAGATCAAGTAATTTTTGCCATTCCTGATGCCATTTCTTGGGTTCACTCCCATTATCGTCTACAAATACCCTGACTTCTTTGGCATGTAGTTGCTTCACAAAGGATCTGGAAATATTGTCCATATCCGAAGCCATATATTTTGGGGCATAACCTTTAAACACTTTCTTTATATTTTTTTTGTTGCCGGGGTCGGGCATTATAAGGCATTCCGGACAGTTGGTCTTTATGGCCATTAGTTTATTATGGGCGCTGGCAGAAAGGTACCAAACAATGGCCTTCTCCATACTATATTTTTTAATGAACGGGATCAAGGCTTTGGGATCTGCTTCCTTAAGGTCCAGATAGATTCCTATTTTTCCTTGGCAAAGCGCCAGGATTTCCTCAAAGGTAGGAATTTTGGTGTTTCTCCACTTTTCCCCTAATTTGATTCCTATATCCATGGCACGTAATTGGGACAATGTAAAATCGGCCACCTTTCCGGTTTTTCCGATAACATAGGCGTCTACGGTTGGGTTGTGGACACTTACAAATTCCCCGTCCTTAGTGGTCCTGACGTCAATTTCCACAAAATCGCACCCCAAATCTATGGCTTTCCGATAGGCTGCCAGCGAATTTTCCGGAATTCCGTTATGTTCACCTCTGTGGGCTATAACATAGGTGTTGCCATTTTTTGGTTTGGGCAACCCACTCTGTGCATAGCCATTGCCAAGGACCAAAAGGAGAACGAAGTGCGCTATTCTGAAAAACCTATGCATTTGAATTTTTTTATTAAGGGTAATTCGTTAATGCGCCGTAATGGCGTCTATGGTTCGATAAGTTTATGATAGGTAGCCAAATAATAGGGAAGGAGGTAAAATGTACCTTCGTGTTCCGCATATCCGTTGCCTTCATTATCATGGAGAACGGTGGCATCACGGTCCAATCTTACGTGGCCCCTTTCGTCTATAGGCAGGGCATAGGTATCATTGCCCCAGCCCATATCTTTGGACTGGCCCGGTGTTGGGTCCAGTAAAATGTCGAGTCGGTGGGTGTTGTCCATATCATACCCTATCAGATCCAAGGGAATTCGTTGTAGGGTTTCCGTCATGTAGCGGTTGTCCAGGCTGCTTTTATAGTATCTGTCAATACTAGCCTTTGCAAATAGCGGATTTTCCACAAACAACTCCTCGGGCCTAAAAAAACCTTCATCCACCTTTTGGGTAAAAAAACCGGCCATGGCACCATAGAGTCCGTCCCAAAATGCATTTTTCTGTTTGCTTATATGTAACCAGGCGTTCTCCAGGGCAATACGGTACATAATTTGCCTTTCCGGATCCTTCTCATAATTTATAAGGCCGTACAGACTCATGAGACCTAGGTTATTGTCCCAGGGCACCGCATTTTCCGGTGGAAAAAATTCTTTGGCGTGCATGGCATAGATATCATAGTTTTCCTCTTCACGCAGTTTTTCGGCCACTTCTTCATATTTGGGGTCTCCCGTTACATGGGTAGCCACATTTAGAAAGGAGAGCATCATCATGGCATTTAGACCGCGTTGGTCCCAGCCCCAAACGGAATTGAAATAATCCGGATCAAAACTCCCCCAACGGGTTGGCTTTCCATCATAGTCCACCAATTTGAAACCGTGGCGGATCAGGTGGTCGGTAATGTCGGCAACTACCTGTTTAACGGCTTCTTTTTCTTCTTTGGTCTCCGCAATCAAATCATGGTAAATACCATAATAAAAATAATGCCCGGCCAATTCATCGGAGCTGGTATCGCATTTCCATCTATAATTTCCGTCATCACTAAGTGGAAAACGGGGAAAGATATCTTTCCAAAAGGGATCGTTTTTTTGATGTCTGCTATTGTATTCCCTGCTGTATTGTTCATTAACGGGTTCATGCCAGTCCACAGGAATGATCACCCTGGCAGGAAACCCCGGTTCATGGGTAATATCTACCAACCATTTTAGGGCAAAAAAGCTTCTGTTGGCCAGCTCCCTTGCCTCCGGATCTTTGGTAATGGCGTATCGGAAAGCCTGGGCCGCCCCGTACATGGCGGTATATTGCCCATCGTTATCCGAAATGGCCAATTGACCGGTGTTGATGTTGAACTGTTCTTTCAGGTGGTTCTGGCAAATAAATCCCATCCTGTTATGTCTCTCCTCTACCTGTTTTGTAAAATAGGCCGCTTTTTCGGTATAGGTCATTTCTTTGGAGATAATTTGACTTACTCCATTCTTAGTGGCGATCCAGACGGTGCCATTGGAATCTATGGCAATAGCGTTTACATGGTTATCCGGTAACCATCTGCGGTTGGCCCTATAGAAAAAAACATTTTCTTCCACCCTAAAAGCCCCTTTTTCGGTACCGAACCAGACCTTTCCTTCCGGACCGGGGGATGCACAGGTAAAATGATTGTAAGGTACCCCTTCCTTTCCGGTAAATAGTTTCCATTTCCCTTTTTCCAAACAGCCAATACCTTGTTTGGCACCGAACCACAATCGGTCTTTTGAATCCACTGTTAGTGCGGCTACCTCTTTTAAGGCCCAACTATAATTTATATCGTAGGGCAGTTCCTGTTTCCATTTGTTGTTGCCCAACTTTTTATAAAGGCCATTTTCACATCCTACATAGGTGGTATTCCCATAATTTGTTGTACTAAGTACCTTACCTGCTTCCTTTGGTATTCCCTTAATATTAGGTAGGGTAGTAGGCGAACCGTGTTTATTGCTGGAGACCCATTTGGAATTCCTCCATTCATATTGTCCCGAGGAGGAAATCGCCATAGGGCTATTGTCCACTATTGATATTTTGTCGATACTACCTTTGGGAAGTCCTTCGGAAATACCATGGATTACGGCAACGTCCTGATGAAATACAGTCTCCTGTGCGTATACTCCGGAGGAAAAATGAAGGATTATGGTACATAAAAATAGAATTTTATACATAATAGGTGGTGTTAAAGGTCGATGACAAAAATTTGCATGCTAGGGGTATTTCCGTTTTCGGAAACCATACGGTTGTAAGCTATCTGATGCCCGTCGTGGGACCACACCGGATTTTTTGGCGGATTTTGGGAAGGCTTGGTCAAGACCGTACTTTTGCCATCTTCAATTCTGAGATCTACCAAGGAATTTTGCCACACGTAGACCAGACTATGCTCTTTGGGATGCCAACGGATTCCACCTTGCACGTCCGAGTCATGATGGGTACGTTGTATGGCCTTGCCCCCCCAGGGTGAAATGGTAAATATTTGTTTAATGTCATGGTCATCTTTGGCAATATAGGCGAGCATGCTTCCCCCATAGGAGGAGCGCACAATACCTTCGCAACCCGGATATTTGTTATTGGAGGTGTAGGTCAATCTGCGTTGTCGGGTTCCCTTTGGGGGGGAGGGCATGGATGTCTCCGTACCCTCGAGTGCACCTTCCCCAGGAGTGGTAATATCATTCGGAATATCCACTATATAAACCTCATCTACCTGTTCTCCTTTGTTATTTATTGTAGTGCCGATAAAGGCCCTTGCCCTTTGTGTGGATCCATCCGATTTTAGGTAGCCCACACTTCCTACCCAACTGTCACCTGCCGCTTTAAGAATTTCATCGGAACCCGGTACCGGTTCCGGCACTACTTTTACCACCAGCGTACTGAACCATTCGCCGGAAAAATTTTCCCCGTCTTCGGATTTGGGAACGGGTACCGGATGATGTTTTTTTGAAATGCCTATGGTCCTAAGATTATGGACAAGGCCGGTGGAATCTTCGAGTTGCTTCATAATGGCATCGTTATAAGTGAAGCCTATCCATTTTCCGTCACCGCTAAATTCATGTCTATGGGTCCCCCCGCGTAAAGCACCCACCGTAAACGGATAGGAAATATTCCTGGCATCCATAAAAATGGGCTGTCCGGGTAGATCATCCTTGATGATTACTCCGGTTCTCCTCCATTGTTCATAAGGGTTGTCCGGGGTGCAATTCAATAGCCCATGTATAAAAACCACTTCGTTGTTGGTATGGCTATAACTTACGGCTCCTACTCCGGGACCGTAGGCCCTGTTTTGTTGCAGTTCGTACAAAACAACCTTTTCACCGGTCTTGACATGCACCTTTTCTATTTTGCCATTGGCCCCGATACCTCCTTCCTCGGTTCTGGTGTCATACACCAGCCATTCATCGTCCGGGGAAAAATTGTCATTATTGTCCAAGTCATGGTTATAAGTAAGATCTTGGGTAATTTGTCTTTCCATTTTATAATTGTCTTGTCCACAGGCACTAAAAAGTATGGGTGTAATGAAGAGAAGGAGCATTGGCCTACTTTCTAAATTCAAATTCATTAGCTTTTTCTTGTTGTCCATACTATTGCTTGTGCTGTTATTACTTTATTGTTTAAATCTTAATTTTCATTTTGGGGAGCACTGATAACCCCCAAATACCTGCCCATCCAATAGGGCAGTAGCCAAGTGTCCCCGGCACTTATAAGTTGTTGGCCATTCCCGTCCCTATCCAAATCGAATATATTTCCATTATGCCGGTACAGGGGGGTCTCTGTTAGGGGCAATAGTTCTTTTGTACTCTGCGACCTAAAATTATGGGGCAGTAAGGTAATATCTTTACGGTGGGAATTCTGCATTTTCCAATTTCTTAAATCCATCGGATAATTTTTTAAAAACCAAATGGAATTGTCCAGATCAAAATCTTCGGAAGATGTAGTGGCTGCATATATAAAATTCCATAACGCATTTTTTTCAGGTCGTTCCGCTTGCCAATGATCCCGGATACTTTTTTTGTAATCTTCCTGTAATTCTGGAGTGAAGGCATAGTTGGATAGTCCGAAATATGCCAAAAAATACATTTCATCATCGGAATGGTTCCACTCGTGGGACAGGCTTGAACTAAGCGCATCATCATCGGCATGGCCAATTTGGTTTATGGGCCTCATCAGGTTTTCGTGATAACCGTGTTCTTTCATTAACCTATAGGCACTGGTTTTATATTTTTCCTTCCCTGTAAATTTATAGGCCGTTTGTAGAAAGCCTATAATGTTTGAGGAGTATAGCCTACGATCGCCTACATTTTTGGGGAAGCCGTTTACATAGGACGGGTTCCATTTTCCCCAAAGGGTAGGTTCCCCGTCCACATCAATAATATAGTAGTCATTATCAACAATATAGCCCATAAGATTATCCAGACATTCCAGGGCACGGTCTTTCCAGGCCTGGTCTTCTACCAATTCCAGAATTGCCGTAAGTGCAAAAATTTGGCCCACGGTCTGATCACTGCTTGCCGTTGATCTCCAGGTCCAATTGGAATGGTCATTTCCCGGGAGCCATTGGCTGGCAGGACTGCCCGACAGGAGTTCCTTTTTTTGCCAGCCCGGTTTTTTTTCATTGATCACTATATGGTCCCGCTCGTAACTCCTGGCAAACAAGCCCTTTATGGTAGTGATATGGTGTAGCCTTTCCATGGCCTCAAAAGATTCATAGGCATTTTGTTTGGCCTCCTCGGAGCCTGTTACCTTAAAACGGTACAACTGGCTTACCAGATACATGGCAGTCCACAGGTTATCACTGGGCTGATCTTTCATGACTGCGGAAGCGTATCCATTGGGAAGTGTGCTTACACTGCAGTTAAAGCCATATCGAATGTTTTTTTTGCGGACCTGCTTTTCATAGAACATGGCCTTGTCCTCAAGGGTCATAAGATCGGTCTGTATGCTTCCTACCCCATTGTTGGTGAGAATTAGGACAGAATTTTCAGGACCTTCTGCTATTTCAACTACTGCATTGTCCGGTATCCATCGTTCCCCGGAATAATAACTATAGTGGCCATTTTCCAAAAGTTTAAATGCACCCCATGTGGTACCAAACCAAAGTGAACCGTTAATTTCCCGGATAGTCGTTATTTCCGGCCATGGTACATTTTCAATAAGTTTATTATCATCCAAATAGAAGTATCCCTTTGAGGTACCTACCACGATATCGGCTCCTTCATTGGTCAATGCAGCACTGCTAATGCCAGATCCTACATAGATTTCCTTTAATGGTTTTCCAGGAACAAATGCCATTATTTTTTCTGGGGATACCAATAAAAATCTATTCTGCGTTTCCTGATAAAGAATTTGTGAGATTCCTTTTATGGCGGCCAGTTTCAATATTTGTCCTTCTTGGTTGAGGTAGGACAGTTGCTCTCCGTTATAAACCAAAAAATGGAAATCCTTACCTCCGGCCAAAAGTCTGGGATTTTTAAGACCGTGTTCCATCTGTATCTTTCCTGCCCATGCATTGCTAAAAACCTGGGTGTCGTCCAGGTACACAATATGATCCTTGTATTTGGTGAAAGCTTTAATACTCTTTTTGGCCATAGGGCCGTATGCAATATCGGGAACAAGGGTACCTGAATAGAATTGATGTCCGTTCTCGGGAACCAAAAGGCCTTTGTTGGAAAGTATTTGGATATTTCCGTTGCGGTTGGAAATGATGTCCTGAACCCCATAGGCCTTTTGATTTTCCGACAAATAGTATTTAACTGCATATTCCTGGGCATAGGCCGTATCCATATATACGGACCGGTTAGTTGAATTGGCCGCTACAGCAGGTGCTTGGACCTTGTTTTTGCTACAGCCTCCAATGCATAGGAAAAGAATGCCTATTATGACGTATTTCATTTTTGGGACTTCGTTAAGGTTAAATATATATTTCACCTATTCAATTATAAGTTGCTCATTTTTAATGTTGTTCGGAGACTATGGGTCCGCTGATGACCCCTAAATACCTGCCCATCCAATAGGGGAGGAGCCAGATGTCCCCCGCAGAGTATTCTTCCGTGCCATTTCTGCCTCCATCCAGGGTAAACATGTTGGCGTTATGCCTTTGAACCCGGCGCTCATCGGGGGGCAATACCTCCTCTGTTGTCTGTTCCCTGAAATTAGGAGCTATAAACGTAATATCTTTTCTATGGCTGTTCAGGACTTCCCAGGTAACCATATCCATTGGGTGTTCCCTGAGGTACCATGCCGCTTCTTCCAGGTCGAAATCCCGGGTTCCGGTGAGAGCGGTCATAATGTTCCAGGCACCTTCTTTTTCCGGGCGTTCAATTTCCCAATGGTCAATGATAGCTTCTTTGAATTTAGTTTTTAGCGTGTCGTTAAAAGCATATCTGTAAAGTCCCCAATACCCCACAAAGTACATTTCATCATCGGAATGGTTCCAGGATTCGGATAGCATTTTGCTCCAATCATCCGCATCATCCGGAGCCATGGCAACATCCTTCATAGGCCACATCAGATTGTCCAGATAGCCATGGTTTTCCATTAGATCGAAGGCTTTTTCCCTATATTTTTCCTTTCCTGTAAAATGATAGGCCGTTTGCAGCATGCCTATAATATTGGATGCATTTATCTTACGATCCCCTACCATCTTGGGCCGTGCATTAACGTACTCCGGGTTCCAACGGCCCCAGGTGGTAGGTTTGCCATCAAAATCTACCATATACATATCATTTCGTACAATATGGCCCATAAGGGTATCTATAAGGACGATGGCGCGATCCTTTAGATCATTGTCCATTAGTTCGGCCATGGCGCCATAGGCAAAAATATGCCCGATGGCCTCATCGCTACTGGTGGTGGATTTCCAATCCCATTCGGGGTCGTCCGTATGCTGCCATCTTTCAGGGTCTCCCAATCTTTCTATATAACCACTGCGCTCAAAGGATCTGGAGGGAAATCCCGGAACGGGGTTGATACTGAACAACCTTTCCATGGCGTCCATAGATTCCCTACAGTTTTGAAGGGCCTCCTCGGATTTGGTCACGGCATATCGGAAAACCTGTCCGGCCAAATACATGGTAGTCCAAAGTCCGTCATTATCGGAATCGGAAAGTCGGCCTGTATCAAAATTACCACTTTCCATATCCACAAGAGTGGCATTGAATCCCAGTCTTATATGTCTGTCACGTACTTGTTTTTCATAATATTGCGCCTTATCGAAAAGCGTCATTTCTTCAAATACTATTTGTCCAAGGCCCTTGTCCGTTACAACCAGGATGGAACCATCGGTACCTTTGGAAATATGTTTGACATTATTGTCCGGCAGCCAACGTTTTCCATAATAGTAATTGAATTTACCATCGTTTTTCAGCATAAATGCCCCTTTGGTGGATCCGAACCAGAGATGGCCATCAATAACTGTTACATGTGTGACTTCTGTCCAAGGCAGTTTAGTTTTCTTTTCCCCTATTTGTTTTCCGGAAGCGGCATCTACTTCGAAATACCCATCCAAGGTGGTCACTATTAATTTATTGTCCAAAAGGGCAAAGGATGTAAAATTATTCCCTTCAAAGACGATTTTTAGGGTTTTATCCTTAGGGTTGAAGATGGTCACGGATTTTTTTCCCAAAATCCAGAAGGAATTGGTCTTTTGGTCGAATTTTATGGCTATGGCCTTGTCTTTGGATAAGGCTCCCTGCCAACCACTATTGTTTTTGGAAACATATTGCAGTGATTGACCTTCCCCTATCAAAAAATCAAAATCCTTTCCTGCAGCAAAAATGTTCGCTTTAGGAAGGTTGTGTTTTAGAAATAGGCTCCCTGCCCAGGCATTGCTGAGTACAGCCTTGTCGTCCAAATATACAAACTGGTCCTGATAGGTGGTGATGGCCGAAATGTTCTTATCGGTCAGGGGGCGGTAGGTTTTATCCAGTAAGAGAATACCCGGATAGAGGAACTGGCCGTCATGGGTGCGTAAAATTCCGTCCGAAGAGGAGACCTGAATAACCCTATTACGGTCCATAAAAGCTTCTGATAGTAGCAGATCACCCTTTTGTTTGTCATATTTGATGCTGTAATCCTGCAGGTAGGGCACATCTTTATAGACGGGCAAGGATATTTTTGGGGTTTCTTTTTTTGGAGATTCAGAACAGGATATACCGACAAGGACAACGGCCCATAATACATTTCGAAAACTTTTTCTCATTTCAATGAATATTTTTGGTTGCAATAGTTTAGGTGGTCTGTAAGGAATTTTTCAATATAGGCACATATAAAGGTATTACAGCCCTGTACAAATAAACCCTATTTGAGGGTATTGGACTTCCTATATTTTACATGATTTACATTATATATTGACTTTATTATTCGTTTCTTCTTTAAATTTTATATAAAGTGTTAGAATAATTGAAATTGATG
>CBFGWQ010000042.1:0-23854 GCA_965652575.1 uncultured Arenibacter sp.
AATATGCCCCCATCCACATAGATTATTTGTCCATTAACGAAATTGCTGGCCATGGAACTTAGGAATATGGCCGCTCCCTGCAGGTCATCGGGATTTCCCCATTTACCGGCAGGGGTTCTGCCCACTATAAAATCATTGAAAGGGTGTCCGTCTACCCTTATAGGGGCGGTCTGTGCAGTAGCAAAATAACCAGGGCCTATACCGTTGACCTGTATATTGTGTTTGGCCCATTCGGTGGCCATGTTGCGGGTAAGCATTTTTAATCCGCCTTTGGCAGCGGCATAGGCACCTACCGTATTTCGACCCAGTTCGCTCATCATGGAACAAATATTGATGATCTTGCCTTCCTTTTTGGCGATCATGCCCTTTACAACATGTTTGGAGACAATAAACGGACTCACCAAATCTACTTTTATAACCTCTTCAAAATCGGCCACTTCCATTTCCTCCAAGGGAATTCTTTTAATGATCCCGGCATTGTTTACCAAAATATCGATATGTCCTACTTCTTTTTCAATTTTTAAAATATTTTCCTTGACGATGGCTTCATCGGTAACATCAAAAAGGAAGCCATGGGCCTTTAACCCCAAAGCTTTGTATTCGGTAACGGCATTGTCCAGTTTTTCCTGGGAGGAAGCTCCATTAATGACCAGGGTGGCGCCTGCTTTTCCTAGTCCTATGGCCATGGCTTTTCCAAGTCCGTGCGTAGCCCCGGTAATCAGTGCTGTTTTTCCTGTTAGATCGAATAGGTTTAATGACATATTGGTTATTTTAGGTCTTTTATTTTACAGTGGTCCATATCGCCATAATCCAGGTTCTCACCGGCCATTCCCCAAATAAAAGTATAATTGTTGGTTCCCGAACCGGAATGAATGGACCAGGGCGGTGAAATTACGGCTTCATTGTTGGCCATCCAGATATGTCTTGTTTCTTGGGGTTGTCCCATAAAATGGCAAACGGCCTGCCCTTCCGGAACTTCAAAATAGAAATACACTTCCATTCTCCTATCATGTACATGTGCCGGCATGGTGTTCCAAACACTGCCCGGCTTTAATTCCGTCATTCCCATTTGAACCTGACAGGTCTCTACCAGACTGTTTACGATCAACTTCCTTATAGTTCTGGCATTGGCGGTTTCCATAGCACCCATTTCTACGATCTCGGCATCGGTCCGACTTATTTTTTTGGTAGGGAATACTTTGTGTGCAGGGGTGGAATTGAGGTAGAATTTGGCAGGTTTGTCCGCATTGTCACTACTGAAAGTGATCTCCTTGTTTTCTTTGCCAATATATAAGGCCTCTTTGTAGTCCAAATTATATTTCTGGCCATTAACGGTTATAGAACCCGCACCGCCCACGTTGATAATGCCGATCTCCCTCCGTTCCAAAAAATAATCCGATTTCAATGGGTCTATGGTGGCCAGCTTTAATGGAGTTTTAACGGGCACTGCCCCGCCAACTATATATCTGTCAAAATGGGTGTACACCAAATTGATGGTACCCGCTTCCATCAAATTTTGGATTAGGAATTCTTTTCTCAGTCCTTCTGTGGTCAACGCTTTGGTCTCTTTGGGCGAGCAGGCATATCTGACCTCATAATTATTTTTCATGATTTTTAAATCTAAATTATTGGGTTCTTAAATGTGGTGAATATAGAAGTGTTTCTACATTAGTTCGTAAATATACTAAAAATCCATCAAAATACAATCGATTGTATTTATGAATTTATATATTTGTACAAGTCAAGATACCCATTGATCATGGAAAATAAAACAACTATACACCATATTGCCAAGGTTTTGAATATAGATGCCTCTACCGTTTCGAGGGCGTTGAACAATAGTCCAAGGGTGAGCCAGAAGACCAAAGACAGGATATTGGCCAAAGCTAATGAATTGGGGTATCAACGCAATGTACTGGCTTCAAATCTTCGTAAAAGTGTAAACAATACCATTGGGGTAATTGTACCAAGGATCTCACGTCACTTCTTTTCATCCGTAATTTCGGGTATAGAGGAAGCCGCCTATGATGCGGGCTATAATGTAATTATTTGTCAGTCCTTGGAACAATTGAAACGGGAGCGAAAGATTATAGCAAATCTATTGGCTAACCGGGTAGCCGGGGTATTGCTGTCCGTTTCCATGGAAACCGTTGAGTTTGACCATTTGTTGTATATGAAAAACAATGGTACGCCATTTCTTTTTTTTGACAGGCATTGTGAGATTGAGGGTGTTAGTAGTGTGCTTATCGATGACTTTCAAGGTGGGTTCGATGCCACGGAGCATTTGATTTTAAACGGATGCAAGAATATTGGACATTTTTCCGGGCCTCAGGAATTGGCTATTTACCGTAATAGGACGGCCGGTTACAAGAAGGCTTTGGAAAAATACAAGATTCCCTATAGCCCGGAACTGGTTCTGCATTCCAGCCTAATGGAGGAAGATGGGGCAACAGGGGCAAAATCATTGCTCTCCTTGCCCAAAAAGGTAGATGGGTTGTTTTCTGCCAATGATGTTGCTGCCATTGGCGCTATGAAATATTTTAAGAAGGAAGGCATAAAAGTACCGGAAAACGTGGCAATTGTAGGGTTCAGTAACGAGCCGGTTTCGGGGATCATAGATCCTTCCCTCACTACGATAGATCAGCCAGGCTTTGAAATTGGGCAGCATGCCACCAAGTTATTGATACAGGAGATAAGCAATGCACCCAATGCCAATACCGTCATGGCCAAAACAACAATTCTAAAGTCGACATTAATTGAACGTGAATCCTCGAGAAGATAAAATATAATAGTGGAGTTCTTTCATTATAGTACAAAATAAGTACACAAAACAAATTACGATTATCCCATTTTATCCTGATAGGAAGAGACCGAATTCATCTTTTCTGCAATATGGTCCATAATCATATTGGCATGGATCCTGGAATTTTCTATAAACCATTTATGGGTTTCCATTCCCCCGCAAATTACCCCTGCCAAGTATAAACTATCCATATTGGTCTCCATGGTCTGCGGATCGTACTGGGGAAGTTTTTTCCCGTCTTCGGACAAATGGATCCCCATTTTTTCCAAGAAGCCAAAATTGGGCATGTACCCGGTCAGGGCAAGAACATAATCGTTCTCTAATTTTACAGTTCCATTGGGCGAATTCAGGATAATTTCATTTTCCTTTATTTCCTGAACAGTGCTATTGTAATGGACTTTTATACTGCCTTCCCCGATCCTATTGATGATATCGGGCCTTACCCAATATTTTACACGTTGGCCCACTTCCGGACCTCTAATGATCAAGGTAACATCGGCCCCTTTTCTGTAACACTCCAGGGCAGCGTCTATGGCCGAATTACTGGCCCCGATGACCGCTACTTTTTGGCTGGAATAAAAATGGGGGTCCTTGTAATAATGGGAAACCTTTTTTAAATCTTCTCCCGGCACGTTTATTCTGTTCGGGATATCGTAGAATCCTGTGGCAATGATCACATTGTTGGATACGTAAGTGTCCTTATCGGAGATAAGGTGGAAGAGGCCTTCAATTTTTTCAATGGAGTTTACTTTTTCAAAAAGGGAAATATTCAAATTATTGGAGGTTACTATCCGTCTGTAATATTCCAGGGCCTCATTTCTTTTAGGCTTGGCCTCTATACTGATAAAAGGAATTCCATCTATTTCCAGTTTCTCGGAAGATGAAAAGAACTGCATGTTCAGGGGGTAATTATATAAGGAATTGACGATACATCCCTTTTCAAGGATCAAATAGGACAATCCCTTTTTCTTGGCTTCCAGTCCACAGGCGATGCCAATAGGACCACCACCTACGATTATTACGTCCCAAATCTTCATTATCCCATTATTTTTTTGAGTTCGTGAATCGTTTGCGCAGGATCATTGCTCTTAAAAATAAAACTTCCCGCAACCAATATATCGGCTCCCGCATCTATTAATTGCTTGGCATTTTCTGAGGTAACGCCCCCATCGACCTCAATTAGGGTACGGGCACTTTTCCTATTGATAAGTTCTTTTAGGGCCTTTATTTTTTGATAGGTGTTTTCAATAAACGATTGTCCCCCAAAACCAGGATTTACACTCATAATACATACTAGATCGATATCATTGATAACATCCTCCATTACATTAATATTGGTATGCGGGTTTAATGCCACACCTGCCGCCATTCCTTCGGCTTTTATGGCTTGTAGGGTACGGTGTAAATGGGGACAGGCCTCATAATGAACGGTCAGGTTGTTGGCACCCAATTTGGCAAAGGTCTTAATATAACGATCCGGATCTACGATCATAAGATGTACGTCCAAGGTTTTGGTGGCATGGGCCGCAATTGCCTTTAGCACAGGCATTCCAAAAGAGATGTTGGGTACAAAAACACCATCCATAATATCAATATGGTGCCAATCGGCCTCACTGTGGTTTACCATTTCAATATCGCGCTGTAGATTGGCAAAATCGGCGGCCAAGAGGGAAGGGGCAATAATTTTTTTGTCCATTGCTTTTATTGAAATTATTTCTACAAAGGTAGTGAAATGATATGGTTTATAGGAATTGGCGTGTGCGTTTATGAGTGATGGGCCAGTAGTTGAAATCAGGTAAATTTGTTCTTAATACCAGCGTTTCTTTTTCTTTTTGGAGGCAACGGACTTCCTGCCCTTTTTATATTTGCTGCCCTTTTTTTTATGGACTTGTGGTTTGGCCTGGGGATCCAAGGGGTACGGATGGTCTTCAACAACCTGTATGTGTTTCTGCATCAGTTTCTGAATAGTGGATACATATCCTTTTTCATCCGCGGAACAGAAGGCATAGGATGTTCCCGTATTTCCCGCTCTTCCGGTCCTTCCTATACGGTGCACATAGGTCTCCGGTACATTGGGCAGGTCAAAATTGATAACGGCATCCAGTTCGTCTATATCCAATCCACGGGCGGCAACATCCGTGGCCACAAGAATGTTCGTTATTCCTTGCTTGAATTTGCCCAGTGCCGCTTGTCGTTCGTCCTGTGACTTGTCCCCATGTAGGCCATTTACTTTGAAATTATTGTTGCGAAGGGTTTTTTCCAATTTGTCCACTCCGTATTTTGTACGTCTAAAGATTAGGATATTGCCCTTAATGGTGTTTCTTAGCAAGTGTAGACAGAGTTCTATTTTATTGGGTTTTGGCGTGTAGTACAATAACTGGTGCACGATGGCCGCTGCCGAAGAAGTTGGGGTTATGGCTATTTTCTTTGGATCTTTTAAAATAGTGTCGGCCAATTGTACCACTTTAAAAGGCATGGTGGCCGAAAAAAGGAGGGTCTGTTTTTCTTTGGGGCAAAGGCGCTCTATTTTTTTAACGTCATCTATAAATCCCATATCCAACATCAGATCGGCCTCATCCAGTACCAATGTTTCCACATAGTCCAAATTTACCTTATCCTGTTTGTGCAGGTCCAATAGCCTTCCTGGCGTGGCCACCAGGATATCCATTCCTTTTTTTAAAGCGTCTATTTGTGGTTCTATCTTTGTTCCCCCATAAATAACGGCCGATGTTAAGTGGGTGAACTTGCCGTAATCCAAGAAGTTCTCATGGATCTGTGAAGCCAATTCGCGGGTGGGACTTATAATCAGTGCCTTAATTTTTCTACTTTTTTCCGAAGTTTCCTGTTTGTCAAATAAGAGCTGCAGTATGGGTAGTGCAAAAGCGGCAGTCTTGCCCGTACCCGTTTCGGCAGAGGCTATAATGTCATTTTTCTGTAAGACCAAGGGGATGGCAATTTCCTGAATGGCAGTTGGGTCGTAATAGTTTTTTTCCGCGACTGCTTTCAGTAGGTGTTTATTAAGCTTCAATTCTTTAAAATTCATAGAAATACCTTTTTAGGTAGTGTTGTTTACAAAGATAGGGGTGTTTGGTCAATACGAATATTTAATTGGGTAGATAAAAGATCGGTTTTTTAGGATATGGTCAGATAGGGCCATCTGCCTTTGAATCCTTTATATATCCGGTACTGTATTTTTTCTTTCCCAAATAGTGTGCTAAAAAGTGTGGTGAATTTTTGTTAAACCCAGTAAAATAGTGCTTTTCAATCAAAAAACTCCGGTAATCAGCCGGAGTTTATTCATCAATCAAAAAACGAACAGTCATGATAACTGTTGTTACTGTACACAATTTACGATTTTTGCACTAGCTTTCCTATAAGGACAAGCGATTCGGCAAAAAAAATAATTGTTTGGATTAACCAAGATATGTTTTCAGGATTTTGCTTCTTGAAGTGTGTTTTAGCCTTCTTATAGCTTTTTCCTTTATTTGGCGGACCCTTTCCCTGGTAAGGTCAAAAGTCTCCCCGATTTCCTCCAATGTCATGGAATGTTGCCCTGCCAGGCCAAAATACAAACGAATTACATCTGCTTCCCGTGGGGTCAAGGTTTCCAAAGCCCTTTCTATTTCCGTCCTAAGGGATTCGTGCAACAATTCCTTGTCCGGATTTGGGGATTCCCCACTGCGCAATACATCGTACAGATTGGAATCTTCTCCGTCTATCAAGGGGGCATCCATGGATACGTGGCGACCTGAATTTTTTAACGATTGTTTTACGTCCTCTACGGTCATATCCAATTCCTTGGCTATTTCCTCCGCAGAAGGCTGTCTTTCGTGGGCCTGCTCCAAGAAGGCGAAGGTCTTGTTTATCTTATTGATAGACCCGATCTTGTTCAAGGGCAGTCTTACAATACGCGATTGTTCCGCCAAAGCCTGTAAAATGGATTGGCGAATCCACCAAACCGCATAGGATATAAACTTAAAACCACGTGTTTCATCAAAACGTTGTGCAGCTTTGATCAGGCCAAGGTTGCCTTCGTTGATCAAATCAGGAAGGGTCAAACCTTGATTTTGGTACTGCTTAGCAACGGAAACCACAAATCGTAAATTGGCCTTGGTCAATTTCTCAAGTGCACGTTGATCACCTGCCTTGATCCGTTGTGCCAATTCTACTTCTTCATCTGCCGTAATTAAATCAACCTTACCTATTTCCTGTAAGTATTTATCCAAAGAAGCAGTTTCTCTATTGGTAACCTGTTTTGTAATTTTAAGCTGTCTCATCGAAATTTTATCGTTCTAAATTATGTGCATTAAGCATAAGCTGTATAGTTTATACGTTGAAAAGTTGGAAATGTTACAATTGGCCCGTTTTATTTTGCTTTTTTAGATAAAATGCATGAAAAAAGCCACGTCCACCTTCAAAAAAGGTAAAAACGTGGCTTTGGTACTATGACCGTTATTTAAAAACTAGTCCCTTCTCGGCTTGCGATCCCTATTTCTATCGTTGCCCCTGTCATTTCTACCACGATCCTCCCGTGGCGGTCTTTCCTTAAAGCCTTCAGGTTTTGGCAATAAAGCCTTACGTGATACTTTTTCTTTTCTTGTCCTTGGGTCTACACCGAAGTATTTAACATCAAAAACATCTCCCATTTTTACGACATCGGAAACATTTTCCGTTCTTTCCCAGGCCAATTCGGAAACGTGGAGCAATACTTCGTTACCAGGGGCCTTCGTATATTCCACAACGGCACCAAAATCCAACATTTTAATGACCTTCACTTCGTATACGCTACCAACTTCCGGTTTGAACAATAGTGAATCGATTTTGGCAAGGACCATATCGATACCTTCCTGTGATGTACCCAGTATTTCAACAATACCTTCCTCGGTAATCGGGTCTTCATTGATTACGATGGTTGTTTTGGAAGCTTTTTGTAATTCTTGTATTACTTTTCCTCCAGGGCCTATCAATGCTCCAATAAATTCTCCAGGAATAATTCTGGTAACCATTTTGGGTGCATGTGGTTTAACATCTGCATTGGGTGCGGCAATGGTCTCTACCAATTTGCCAAGGATGTGCAAACGCCCGGCACCGGCCTGCTTTAATGCATTGACCAAAATTTCATAGGATAATCCCTTTACTTTAATGTCCATTTGGCAAGCGGTAATCCCGTCTGCAGTACCGGTAACTTTAAAGTCCATATCCCCAAGGTGATCTTCATCCCCAAGTATATCGGACAATACGGCATATTTTCCAGATTCACTATCGGAAATCAATCCCATGGCAATACCGGATACCGGTTTTTTTAATTGTACCCCTGCGTCCATCAATGCCATAGTTCCGGCACAAACCGTTGCCATAGAGGACGAACCGTTGGATTCCAATACTTCCGATACCACACGTACCGTATAGGGACAATCCTCAGGGACCATTCCTTTTAGGGCACGTTGGGCCAGGTTACCATGTCCTACCTCTCTACGGGAAGTGCCCCTGATAGGTCTTGCTTCCCCGGTTGAGAAAGGGGGGAAGTTATAGTGTAGATAAAATGTTTCCTCACCTTCGAACGATGGCATATCTATTTGGTTGGCTTCCCTGGAAGTTCCCAAAGTAACAGTAGCCAGGGCCTGGGTTTCCCCACGGGTGAAAATTGCGGAACCGTGTGTTGAGGGTAAATAGTCTACCTCGCACCAGATCGGTCTAATTTCATCGGTTTTTCTACCGTCCAAACGAAGTCCCTCATTTAAGGTAAGGTCCCTTACTGCAGCTTTTTCGGCCTTGTAGTAGTATTTGGAGACCAAATCCCCAAAATCTGCCAATTCTTCCTCGGAAAAAGTAGCTTTAATCTCTTCTTTTATGGTTTCGAAGGCAGCACTTCTTTCGTGCTTTGCCGAACCGGCCTTTGCAATGGCATATACCTTGTCATAGGCCATGTCGTGGATTTTTTGGGCCAAATTCCCATCCTCCCTTTCCGGCTCGTATTCACGAACTTCTTTTTTTCCAAATGCTTCTGCCAACCTAAGTTGGGCGGCACATTGTACCTTAATGGCATCATGGGCAAATTTAATGGCCTCGACCATTTCCTCTTCTGAAATTTCCTTCATTTCCCCTTCGACCATCATAACGGAATCTGCCGAAGCTCCAATGACCATATCGATATCCGAGACCAATAGTTGGGCCCGGGTAGGGTTGATTATAAATTCACCGTCAATACGACCAACACGTACCTCTGAAATAGCACATTCAAAAGGGAAATCCGAAAGTTGAATGGCAGCGGAAGCGGCCAATCCTGCCATGGCATCGGGCATAACATCCTCATCATGGGACATTAATTGGATCATCACCTGGGTTTCGGCATGGTAATCCTTAGGGAAAAGGGGGCGTAAAACACGATCTACCAATCTCATGGTCAATACTTCCCCGTCGCTGGGCCTAGCCTCCCTTTTGAAGAAACCACCAGGGTAACGTCCGGAAGCTGCAAATTTTTCACGGTAATCTACCGTAAGTGGAAGGAAATCCACATCACTTTGTTTGTAATTGGAAACGACCGTACATAACAGCATACATTTTCCAGACTGTACAACAACAGAACCATGGGCCTGTTTTGCCAATTTTCCGGTTTCGATGGAAATTTTCCTACCGTCCCCAAGGTCAATGACCTCTCTAAATACTTTTGGTATCATAAATACGAATTAAAACCTGTCTCGTTACAAGTTTGTTAAACAATGGTCTTTCGTCCGTTATGGACGTGTTGTTGTGTTGTAGTTGTGTGTTGTTGACCAATGAAAAACTATGTGCAAGCTTTTTGTTTTTGCCCTAAGGTATAATGCTCCGGGACTTCACAATAGTATTGAAAACGATACTATTGATATTGTAAAAAAGGGGAAAGTAACACTTTCCCCTTTAGGTAACTTATTTTCTTATTCCTAATTCCTTGATTATGGCACGGTATCTAATGATATCCTTTTTGATCAGGTAATCCAGAAGGGATCTTCTCTTACCTACCAACTTTACCAATGAGCGCTCCGTGTTGAAATCCTTACGGTTGTTTTTTAAATGCTCGGTCAAGTGATTGATTCTGTGGGTAAACAAGGCTATCTGCCCTTCTGCGGAGCCTGTGTTTTTTTCTTCCCCGCCGTGTTTCTTAAAAATCTCGGCCTTTACTTCTTTGGTTAAATACATTCCAATATTATTTTAATGATTTTTATGTATATGATCGATTTTCGATCAGGGCGCAAAGATAGACTTTTTTTTAGAAACCTTTTGCAATCCCATTATTTTTTGAACGGGGGTTTCATTTTTTATATCCTAACCGGATTGTTCTCTATCAGATCTATATAAAGATTGATTTTTTTCTTAAGGTCCCTGCGATGGACAATGAAATCCAAAAAACCATGTTCCTGCAGGAATTCGGCGGTCTGGAACCCTTCCGGCAATTCCTTGCCGGTCGCCTCCTTAACCACGCGCGGACCGGCAAAACCGATCAAAGCCCCCGGCTCGGAAATGTTTATATCCCCCAGCATGGCATAGGAAGCCGTTGTTCCTCCGGTGGTCGGATCCGTACAAAGGGAAATATAAGGGATACCGGCATCAGCAAGTTGTGCCAACTTGGCCGATGTTTTGGCCAATTGCATAAGGGACAATGCTGCTTCCATCATACGTGCGCCCCCGGATTTGGAAATCATTACAAAGGGAATTTTCTTTTTGATGGCATGATCGATGCCCCTCGCTATTTTCTCGCCTACCACACTGCCCATAGAGCCACCAATAAAACTAAAGTCCATGCAGCAGATAACTACATCCTTGCCCATGGATTTGCCCACTCCGGTCCTTACGGCATCCTTAAGGCCTGTTTTTGCTTCTGCCGCCTTTAAACGGTCCACATATTTTTTGGTGTCCTCAAATTTTAATGGATCCTTGGAAGAAAGTTTGGCATCCAGTTCGGTAAATTTATTGTTATCGAAAAGAATTTCAAAGTATTCCTTACTGCCTATTCTTACATGATAATCATCTTCCGGACTAACATAATAATTCTTGGCCAATTCATCGGATTCAACAATTTTCCCGGTAGGCGATTTGTACCAAAGGCCCCTAGGGGTGTCCTTTTTTTGGTCCGTGGCAGTTTGTATTCCTTTTTCCTTTCTCTTAAACCAAGACGACATAAGCTTTCTTTTTGGGTTGGGGGAATTATAGGGTATTTACGTTATTAAGGTCTTCAAATGCCTTTTTTAGACGTGTAACAAACGTTTTTTCCCCTTCTCTTAGCCAAACACGTGGGTCGTAATGCTTTTTGTTGGGTTCGTCGGCCCCGTTCGGATTGCCGATCTGGGATTGTAAATAATCTTTCTTGCTTTGGACATAGTCCCTGATCCCTTCCAAAAAGGCATACTGTAGATCGGTATCGATATTCATTTTAATAACACCATAGCCAATGGCCTCACGTATTTCCTCTACGGTAGACCCCGATCCACCATGGAATACAAAATTGATATGGTTGTGTTCCACACCGTATTTCTTGGTAATGAACTCCTGGGAATTTTTAAGGATCTTAGGGGTCAATTTTACGTTTCCAGGTTTGTAAACACCGTGTACATTGCCAAATGCAGCGGCAATGGTAAATTTAGGGCTCACCTTGGATAGCTCTTCATAGGCATAGGCCACTTCTTCCGGTTGGGTGTACAATTTGGAATCGTCCACATCGGAATTGTCCACGCCGTCTTCCTCTCCTCCCGTAATTCCCAACTCTATTTCCAGGGTCATTCCCATTTTGTCCATGCGGGCAAGGTAGGTCTTGCAAATTTCAATGTTCTCTTCCAAAGGTTCTTCGGACAGGTCTATCATATGGGAGCTGAACAAGGGTTTTCCCGTTTCCGCAAAATGTTTTTCACTGGCATCCAATAGGCCATCTATCCAGGGCAATAATTTTTTGGCGCAGTGGTCTGTGTGCAATATAACGGTGGCACCATAGGCTTCGGCCAATTGATGAACGTGTTTTGCTCCTGCCACGGCACCCAAAATAGCTGCTCGCTGGCCGTCATTGGACAAACCTTTTCCTGCATTGAACTGTGCCCCTCCGTTCGAGAACTGTATAATTACAGGGGCTTTTAAACTGGCTGCAGTTTCCAAAACCCCATTTATTGTGTTAGATCCTATAACATTAACAGCAGGTAGGGCAAATCCTTTCTCTTTGGCATAATTGAAAATTTTCTGTACCTCATCTCCGGTTGCAACTCCTGGTTTAATATTGTGTGCCATATTCTTGTTTTAGTGTAGTTAATTTAAATAATGGGACAAAAGTAATAAAATAATCAGCTTTAAAAAGGATAATTTATACCTATATTGAATACTGCGTTGGATAGATTGTAGTCCCTAAACCATCTTTTTGAAGGTTCCTCGGCAGGATTATAGGTCTTAAGGCCCATATCCAACCTAAAAACAAAATACGTAAAATCATAACGGATTCCAAGTCCTGTTCCCAACGCAATATCGGCCAAGGAGCCAAAATTATCAAAGGTAGCCTTCTCGTCCGTAACGTTGTCCAGGGCATTCCAGATGTTACCGGCATCGGCAAAAAGCGCCCCTTTGATATCCCCGACTATTGGAAACCGATATTCGAGATTGAAGGCTATTTTTAAATTTGCTTCGTTAAAGTCGTTTACATCTTCGGTCCTGCCCGGTCCCAGCGAGTAGGGCAGCCAGGCGCGGTTATCGTTGGACCCACCGGCGAAATAACTCCTTACAAAAGGAATGTTGTCCGAATTGCCATAGGGTATGGCAATGCCAAAGAAACCCCTAAAGGCCAGTACATTGGTCCTTGAGGTACTCCAGTGTTTTATATAGTCGAGTTCCGTTTTTATATACTGGGAATAGGGCACACCAAAAACCAGGAGTTTGTTGTCCTCGTTTTCGTAGAACGGAATCAAATTGGAAATACCGGACAAGAGGTTTCCGGCACTTTCCAATTTAAGCCTGAACTGATAAAAATCATTATCGGTGGCACCGCTTTTATTGTTTTTGGTAAAAGTGTAATTGCTTGCGAATATTAAATTGTTTTCGGTAAGTCGTACCCTTCTTTCCTCAATGCTGCTTACCTCTTCCAGATCGGTGTTACTGGAAGGTACCTCTCCATTTATAATGGCGTTGGTAAAGCCTGTGGTGCCTTCCGGAATGATCAATCGGGGATCTGTACTGTCGCCTATGGTCTCATAAAAGTCGGCCAATGCAGGTTCGGTTTCATAATTGTCGGCAATTTCATCCAAATTGGCATAGGTGTTCTGGTAGACCGTAAAAAACCTATTGGGGTTTACATTGCGTACAAACTGTACGTTTAAGAGCTCCAAAGCATTCTTTTTCAAATCTGTTGGGGACCAATTATAGCCAAAAACAGTATTAAAGGTTTGTTTGTCCAGGCCAATATTCTGTTGAAAACTTGTCCCGATGGATAATTTGGTTTTCGGCAGCATATAGTTGGGTATGATCCTTGATGTTTTTATGAATGGAAACCAAATACGGGGCAAATTTAAGTTGATATCCCCTCCTGTTTCCAATATGTTGAAAAATCGATTGTCCGCTATGTTGGGGTCACTGGAGGCCCCTATACTTATCCTTCCGGAAATACTAAGGTTTTCCGCGCCTTTGAACAGATTTCTAGCTTGTAGCGATGGGCTAAACCCTATACCCAAAAATTGAATGTTGGAGTGGGTTACATCAAAATCGGTTCCCAGGGAATATTTTGGGCGGGGAGAAAGATAGATATTGGCTGTTAACTCTGAAGTAACACTATCGGCTACAAATTCAATATTGGGATATTTAAAAGTATTAAGGTTGGTAATCTGCCTATACGTTCTTATACGGTTAATTTCCCTGTATATACTGTCTTTTTTTAGGAAAACGGCATCCGTAAGCGTTTTGGGCTTGTAACGCAATTTTCCTTGGTAATAGATCGTAAAATCCTTATAATCTACTTTTTTTAAGCTATCCAGGCCATTATTAAAGGTATAGTTGGTGTAAATATTGATTTTCTTAAAGGTATGGATCTTGTATTCCGAGGTGGAAAGGGCGTTATCCGTCCTAGTTTTTAAATCTTCGATATTTAACAGGATATCCAACTTATGATTGTTCCCCAGTTTGGTGGTATCCCCAATTAGATCATAGGAAATGGAGCTCTCTTGAAAGTTATGGATACCGGTATTTCTAAAAAGATTGGTCAGTCGTTCCCTTTCGCTATTGAAATTGTCGAGGTCTATTTGCTGCCCTGTTTTTAAAAAGGAATCATTTTTATAGGCCTTGTTAATAGAGTCCAGGGCGGAGGAGGTAATTTTTGTGGATATGGAGTCTATGAGATAAGGCGAGCCCAGATCCAATTTGTAGTTTATGTTGGCCCGTTGTTTTCTTGCACTGGTATCTATTTCATAAGTAGTGGAGTTGTTAAAATATCCCTTGCTCTTATAATAGGCATTCAATCTCTGCAAGGACCTTCTTGTTCTTGAAGTATCCAGGATAGCGGGGGGTTCCCCAATATTCTTTAACCAATCACTGGCACCTTTGACCAAAAAGGATTCCCCCAATCTTTCCACTTGTTTTTTTGATAGCAAATTAATGAGGCGCTGCTCCCTTTTTTCATTTTTGTGCAACCAGGCCTGATAGGAAGAATCCGGGTTTTTCTTGGCCAGGTTGTAAAGGTTTAATCTTAGGGGATAGCCCAATAAAGTGCTGTTGGGTTTTTGAAAAATAAGGCTATGTATATCTTCATCGGTGATTTTTGTACTATCGGCATATATCAGGTTTTTTGTCAACAGAAGTTCGTCATCGCCAACCCTTTTTGTTGCATTGCAGGAGGTAATTGCAATTCCTAGCAATAATAACCCTATTTTCGTAATGTTTAAATTCATACACGGCCGTGTCCTCATAGAAGTCAAAAATACATTATTTGTATGGTTGTTAAAAGCCAAATAAAATTTATAAAAAATTTACAGCTAAAAAAGTACCGAACACAAAATAAGTTGTTTGTGGTGGAGGGGATAAAGACCGTTCGGGAGCTATTGAATTCTTCTCTGAAGGTCTTTAAAATATATGTTACGGACAGCACAATCTTGGGGCAGAAGGGAAGTTTTATTGAAGTGGTAAGTGAAGGGGATTTGAAAAAAATGAGCGGATTGTCCACTCCGAATAAGGTCTTGGGGGTATTTCATATTCCGAATCCGAAGCCACTGGATTTTTCCGATTGGGTCCTTGCTTTGGACGACGTTCGGGACCCTGGAAATTTGGGTACAATTATCCGTCTTTGCGATTGGTTTGGAGTCAAAAACCTCATGTGTTCGTCCAATACGGTAGATTGTTATAACCCCAAGGTTTTACAGGCTACGATGGGGTCCATAAGTAGGGTAAATATTGTTTATGGAGATTTGCAAAAGGTTTTAAGTAATTCCGAGGTTCCTATATATGGGGCATTTATGGATGGCGCCAAGGTGTATAGTGAGAAATTTCCCCAAGGGGGGATATTGGTGATGGGGAATGAGGCCAATGGGGTGTCCGAAGCTATTGGTGCCTTGGTCGGAAAAAAAATCAGTATTCCGCAATTTGGTCCCAAAACTACCGAAAGTTTAAATGTGGCAACGGCTACCGCTATTCTGTTAAACGAAATTAGAAGGGGATAATCCCTACTCAAAGGTAAAGTTGATAAACAGCCCCCTGGTCATCATTGCTTCAATATTGCCCGTCCACGGGCTATTGGGGTCATTGTCCCGTACCAATTCGTCATTAATGGCGAAGACCCCTCGGATAGAGGGGGTGAACTTGAAATATTCCAAATAGAAATCGATCCCAAAACCCATTTCGTAATAATAGGTGGTCTTCTTCATTCGGAAAGTGCCACTGCTGTTGTCGTCCAAACTTTGTTCATTGCTGCCCAAGTTCAATGAGGTAGACGCCCCACCGATAAGAAATGGCTTCCAGTTCCCCAACCTTTTTGTACTTACTTTAAGGAGTAGGGGGAAATTAATATAGGTCGACTTCACTTCCCTAATGGCGTCCCTTTCGTTATCAAATCCTGGAAAGCCCAAATTTCTTTGGTTGTAGTGCAATCCGGGTTCAAAACGAAGGTCCAAAAATTTGTTGAGGCGCAGTTCCCCTATGAGCCCTACATTGAATCCAAATGATTTGTCTACCAATATATCGGGTAAGTCGTCTTTGTATTCAAATTTAAAATCGTATTGATTGAAACCTAAAAAATATCCCCAATTCAGTAATGGCTCATCCTCGTTTTCAAGGTTCATTACGGGTTTTTCATTAAACTGGGCGTTGGCCGTGTTGCCCAGGGTACAAAAAACAATTAAAAGAACAAAAATAGTTTTCATCTGTTGATATTTATTTGTTTTTAAAGGTCAGACCTGCCCAACTTCTTCGTTCAGGCGGGTGTAATTCGCCAATCAACATTTTGCCCCAAAAACTATTGGGAGGTGTCCAGAATTGTTATGGCTCATTTCATATTTTACTTTGTAGCTACGTATATGGAGGCAACCCCAAATGTCTGAGGCCTGTCGTCTATACCTATAAACCCAATTTTGGACAAAATATTGTTGAATTGTTTTCCATGGGGAAAGGTAGCAGCGGATTCGGATAAATAGGTATAAGCACTGCGATCTTTGGAAAATAACTTTCCAATGGCCGGCAAGATGAACCTGGTATATAATTTATAACCTTGTTTAAAAGGTGTTTTTGTGGGATTGGAGGTCTCAAGAACTACAAAAGAACCCCCAGGTTTTAGTACCCTATATATTTCCTGGAGTCCTTTTTCAAGATTTTCAAAATTCCTTGCTCCAAAGGCCACTGTAACGGCATCGAAGGAATTGGATTCGAAAGGCAGGTTTTCACTGTCACCAACTATCATCCTGATAGTGTTGCCCAGATTTTTTTCCAAAATTTTTCTTTTGCCAATTTCCAACATTCCGGGGGAGATATCCAAACCGATAATTTCCTTAGCTCCTGTTTTGACCATGTTAATGGCCAAGTCGCCCGTTCCTGTAGCAATATCCAAAATTTTTTTGGGATTTTTTTGGGAGACTATGGATACTACCCGCTTTCTCCATTTAATATCTGTTCCAAAAGATATAACCCTGTTTAGATCATCATAATTTCCGGAAATGGTATCGAACATTTTTGTAACCTGCTCCTTTTTGCCTAGCGTTGAATCTTTATAAGGGGTCACCTTTTTATCCATAATCATTATTTTTTTTGGTAAAGATACTATTTAGACCTAAAGTTATACTTCTAATTTTTGGAATGGTAACCGACACCTATTTGTTTAACCCGTATATTTTAGAATACAACCCAATTTAATTGTGTAATTTTGTCCCGTTTATATTCAAATGGCTTATGGCGTTACAAATGTACGCTATGGGATTTATCAAAAGTTATAATTTGCTTCGGTTGAAAAATGATTTATTTAATAGATGAAACTGACATCGGGAAATTTAAGTATTTCTTTGCATCCCGATCGTTTATGGAGAAGGTGTTTAATTTTCTTAATAGGGGAACTGGACCAAGAGAAGAGGTTGTTCCGATAACCATCGGGATTCTTAATTTATAATCACATATTACTAAAATATAAAGGTGTGAAATATCCATTAGTAAAATTTTCAAACCTCCCGATAATTATCGGGACGAAAATGATTACTTGGATATTATATCTGACCGATAAAAAAACAATAAATATAAACAGATGAAAATTATTATTGCAGGGGCTGGGGAAGTAGGTTTTCATTTGGCTAAATTATTGTCCTATGAATCCCAGAATATTACACTTATAGACAGTAATAAGGATAGTCTGTCCTATGCGGATAGTCATTTGGATATTAGGGTTCTTAAAGGGGATGCTACTTCCATAGCCATTTTAAAGGATGCACAGGTAGAGAAATCGGACCTGGTCATTGGGGTAACCTCTTCGGAGACCACTAATATTACCTTGTGCATGCTGGCAAAACAATTGGGTTGCAGGCGGACCATAGCCCGTATTTCCAATGTTGAGTTTATCCATAATAAGGAGGCCATTCGATTTTCTGATTTGGGTATCGATGAGCTTATATCACCAGAGGCTTTGGCCGCTACCGAAATACAACTTTTGTTGAATCAGTCCGCATTCAACAATACCTACGAATTTGAGGAGGGTCTTTTGATCATGGTGGGCGTATCCTTGCCAAGTACCGCCCCCTTTGTGGGAAAGACGGTCAAGGAGGCCGCAAAAATATTTCCTAAGCTTCATTTTATGCCCATTGCCATTCAGAGGATGGGTACCCAATACACTATTGTACCCAGGGGAGATACCGTTTTTAAGGATAATGATCAGGTATATTTTATAACTTCCAAAGAGGGGTTGGATGAACTGTACAAACTTACCGGCAAGGAGAAAAAGGAGATCAAAAACGTTATGATACTTGGTGGCAGTAAGGTAGGTTTCAAGACCGCCAGGGATCTTTGTAGAAATAGGTTTAGCGTAAAGCTGATCGAGAAAAATAAGGAAAAGGCCTTCGATTTGGCAGATGAACTGCCCAATGCCCTTATCATTAATGGCGATGGTAGAAATGTAGAACTGTTGGAGGAAGAAAACCTGGAGGCCATGGATGCTTTCGTGGCCGTTACCGGAAATTCCGAAACGAATATAATGTCCTGTTTGGTGGCCAAATCCAAACATGTTAAAAAGACAATTGCTTTAGTGGAGAACATGGATTATTTTCAATTATCGCATTCCATTGGGATAGATACCCTGCTAAACAAAAAGTTGCTCGCCGCCAATAATATCTTCAGGCACATCCGTAAAGGGGAAATAGTGGCAATGACCCGGCTCAATAATCTGAATGCGGAGATTTTGGAATTTATAGTTAAGCCAACATCCCAGGTAAACGGGCAATTGATCAGGGAGCTGGAATTTCCCAGGGAAGCTACCATTGGCGGGGTGATTCGTGATAATCAGGGAATTATTGCCTTGGGAGGGTATAGGATTACAGAGGGCGATAGGGTAGTGGTATGTTGTTTGCCAAGTGCCATTCCAAAAATAGAAAAGCTTTTCCTTTAGTATGGCCTTAAATTCAAAAATTATATTTCACCTCATGGGATTACTATTACTTTGTAATGGTTTTTTTATGATTTTGGCTGCTGTGGTAAGTGGAATATATAACGATGGAGCTACGTTGGATATTACTCTTGCGGCCGTGGTTACTATGCTTGTAGGTGTTTTGGCCATGTTTTATACACGGAATCACAAAAAAGAGGTTAAACGAAAGGAAGGATATATCATTGTTACTTTTGGTTGGTTGGTAATGTCCGCATCCGGAATGTTGCCCTATCTTTTTTCCGGGGCCATACCGGACGTTACCAATGCTTTTTTTGAGACCATGTCCGGTTACACCACTACGGGAGCTTCGGTAGTGGATGATATAGAGGCGTTGCCGGAAGGCATTCTATTGTGGAGGAGTTTAACACATTGGATTGGTGGGATGGGGATTATAGTTCTTGCTATTGCCATTTTGCCATTATTGGGCATAGGGGGGATGCAATTGTTCGCTGCGGAGGCCCCTGGGCCAAGTGGGGATAAATTACACCCGAGGATTACGGATACCGCCAAGCGACTTTGGTTAATTTACTTTAGTTATACCATGGCCGAGACCCTATTGTTAAAATTGGCGGGAATGTCCTTTTTTGATGCCATAAACCATTCTTTGGCAACCCTTTCCACTGGGGGATTTTCTACCAAAAATGCCAGTATGGCCTATTGGAACGATCAACCTTTAATTCAATATATTGTTATTTTGTTCATGTTTTTGGCCGGAAGCAATTTTGTATTGAGCTATTATGCCTTTAAGGGAAAAGTACAAAAAGTGATCATGGACGAGGAGTTTAAATTTTATTCCATTTTTACTATTTGCTTTACCATAGTAGCCAGTTTTGTAGTTTATTTTCAGGCCAATGTGCCGGTATCGGATTTTCATCCCATGGTATTGGGAGAAGGGGAGAGTACCTTTAGGCATACCTTGTTTCAAGTGGTCTCGGTAATTACCACCACAGGCTTCGTTACCGCCGATTTTACTTCATGGACACCCTTTTTGACCATCTTCTTTTTTGGATTGTTTTTCCTTGGGGGTTCTGCCGGTTCAACCGCGGGAGGTATTAAGGTAATGAGGCACTTGCTTATTATTAAGAACGGGCTGTTGGAGTTTAAGCGTACACTGCATACCAATGCCATTATTCCCGTTAGGTATAACAACAAGACCGTACCTGAAAATATTGTGTACAATATAATAGCATTCTTTGTCCTCTATATGTTATTGTTTATTATAGGGTCTTTGGTACTGGGTGCGCTTGGGCTGGATTTTGAAAGTGCGGTAGGAGGTGCGGCATCGTCGCTGGGGAATGTAGGTCCGGCTTTGGGTACCTTAAACCCATTGGTCAATTTTAACAGCCTTCCAGCTTTGGGGAAGTGGTGGTGCGGATTTCTAATGCTTTTGGGGAGGCTGGAACTATTTACGGTATTGATCCTATTTTCGCCCTATTTTTGGAAGCGTACTTAGGAGGTAAAGGGTAAAAAAAATGGACGTCGGGTTGTTAAGACGTCCATTTTTTTATGCCTCAAGGCAGGTCTTATAATACAGCCTTTATTCTGGCCATTGCTTCCCTTAGTTCTTTCTCCGAGGCAGCATAGGAAATACGTATGCAATTATCATTTCCAAAGGCTTCACCGGTTACGGTGGCTACATTTGCCTTTTCCAATAGGTAAAGGGCAAAATCGGAAGCATTATTGATCAATGTTCCATTAATTGTTTTGCCAAAAAAGCTGGAGATATCTGGAAACACATAAAATGCTCCCTCTGGAACATTAAGGTTAAATCCTTTTATTTCTCCCAGTAGTTCCAAAACAAGATCGCGTCTCTTATGGAATTCATCTATCATAAATTTAATGGAGGAAATAGGCGCATTGAGCGCAGCTATGGTAGCGCGTTGGGCAATGGAATTGGCACCACTGGTAATCTGGCCCTGAAATTTGTTACAGGCCTTGGCAATCCATTCCGGCCCTCCTATATATCCTATACGCCATCCGGTCATTGCAAATGCCTTGGAGACTCCGTTTACAGTAACGGTACGGTCGTACATACCATCTATATTGGCAATGCTTACATGCCCTCCCCTAAAATTGATGTGCTCGTAAATTTCATCGGAAACTATAAAGATATTGGGATGTTTCCTCAATACTTTGGCCAAACCTTCCAATTCCTCCTTGTTGTATACGGATCCGCTTGGGTTGCAAGGGGAGCTGAACCACATCATTTTGGTTCTGGGGGTAATGGCCTTCTCCAATTGTTCCGGTGTCATTTTAAAATCGGTGTCAATGCTCGTAGGCACTTCCACCGGCACTCCTTGTGCCAATTTTACTATATCGCTATAACTTACCCAATAAGGAGCCGGAAGAATAACCTCATCACCATCATTGAGCATAACCATTGCAATATTTGCCAAAGACTGTTTTGCTCCCGTAGAGACCACAATCTGGTTAAGTCCGTAAGTAAGTCCGTTGTCCCTTTTAAATTTATTGGAAATGGCCTGTTTTAAATCGGCATAACCATCTACGGGCGAATAGCTACTGTAATTTTGGTCTATGGCCTCTTTGGCAGCCTCCTTGATAAAATCGGGGATGTTAAAGTCCGGTTCCCCCAAACTTAAGCCAATAATGTCTTTACCTTCATTTTTTAATTCTCTGGCTTTGGCGGCCATAGCCAATGTGGCCGAGGTGGACATGGAATTGATCCTATCGGATAAATGGTTCTTCATTTTTCTGTTATAATTTACTGATATTGTAATTTAGGTTTTTTGCCCAGTTCCTTTAGATGTTTGAAGTGCGAAATTATAGCTTTTCTTGTAGTTTTATATTCGTTGTAAGGTAAATTAAACTCTTTTGCGGTCTCTTTAACAATTTTGGCAATTTTTGTGTAATGAATATGGCTAATGTTGGGAAAAATATGGTGTTCCACTTGATGGTTCAATCCTCCTGTAAACCAATTTACTATACGGTTTTTAGTACCAAAGTTTACTGTGGTGAACAACTGGTGAATGGCCCAGGTGTTTTTCATGGTGCCATCCTTTTCCGGTAATGGTGTTTCCGCTTCGTCCACAACATGTGCCAATTGAAAGATTACGCTCAGGATTACTCCTGCAACATAATGCATTATGAAAAATCCTAAAAGAATTTTCCACCAGGCAATGTCCAGGAATACCATAGGTACTATGATCCATACGGTTATGTATATCATCTTGGTCACTACCAGCATACTCCAGTTCATAAACGGATTTGGGAATTTGCCATAGGCCAATTTTCTTTTGGTATAGCGGTACATCTGTAGGAAATCTGTGGTTATTGCCCAATTAAATGTGAGGAGGCCATAAAGGAATATGGAGTAGAAGTGCTGAAATTTGTGAAATCTATGCCACTTGGCATGTTTTGAAAATCTCAATATCCTTCCCGCTTCCAAATCTTCATCGTGTTCATGGATATTGGTATAGGTATGGTGCAGTACGTTGTGCTGCACCTGCCAGTTGTATACGTTTCCTGCCAGGATGTAGATGCTGCCCCCCATGAGTTTGTTCACCCATTTTTTGTTGGAATAGGAACCATGGTTTCCGTCGTGCATTACATTCATCCCTACTCCTGCCATGCCTATGCCCATGGTAATGGTGAGTAATAAATTGGCCCAATTAGGAAGGCCTAGGGTCAGAATTAGAAAATAGGGGGCCAAAAACAGGGCAAACATTACTGCGGTTTTTAAGTGCAATTTCCAGTTCCCTGTTTTTTTAAGGTCGTTTTCCTTGAAATAATCATTAACGCGCTTATTTAGGGTTTTAAAAAATTGTGCAGAGTCTTTTCTTGAAAATCTTATGGGTTTATTATCCATGATTTAATTTTTTGTAAATATACGGCAAATCGGGCCTAAAATAGGTATAACTGCGCTGTTAAAACATAGGCCATGCCTTTTAAAGTGCTATTTTTGCAAAAAATTAACGAAACAAAATGGACTATACAATCATTTGTAAATATTTTCCGGATCTAACGGATATGCAGAAGCGGCAAATAGAAAAGTTACAGCATTTGTACCAAGATTGGAACCTAAAGATAAATGTGGTCTCCAGAAAGGATATAGATGAGTTGTATCTGCGACATGTACTGCATTCATTGGCGATAGCCAAATTTCAAAAGTTTAATTCCGGGGCAAAAGTATTGGATGTGGGAACCGGTGGGGGCTTTCCCGGGATTCCCTTGGCCATTTTATATCCCGAGACCCATTTTACCCTGGTCGATGCCATAGGGAAAAAGATCAAAGTGGTTCAGGAAGTCGTGGCGGGACTGGAAATTGAAAATGTCACTTCGGTCAATTCCAGGGTAGAAGAAATTAAGGGACAGTTCGATTTTATTGTAAGTAGGGCTGTAGCGGCCATGCCCACATTTACACATTGGGTGAAAGGAAAAATAAAAAAGAAATCGGAACACGAACGGAAAAACGGAATCCTATATTTAAAGGGCGGGGATTTGGAAGAAGAATTAAAAGGGTACCGTACCGTTGAGATATATAATCTTTCGGAAATTTTTGAAGAGGAATTTTTTGAGACCAAAAAGTTGGTATACCTGCCCGTAAAATTTAAAGGCTGATATTATAGACTTAACATGTGGTAATAGGATTCCCTGCACGTTTTGGCATAGGCCTTTATATAATTGGGGATATTCCTAAGTGAAAAACCTTTTGTCTTCCCTGATGTTTTGTTTTCGATACTTTCTTTCATGTCCTTTCGCTTTCGGGTTAACTTTAATTTGATTGTAAATTTACAATAACTTAACGTTAAATTTACATTATAATTGTGTGCAGGAGGGTTTAATTTATGTTAAATCTGTCCTTTGGCCAGGGGTTTTTCTTAATTATATAGGGTTTGGGCGGCCGAAATTGTCAAGGCCCGTATCTGCGGGAAGTAAAAACGGGCCTTGGCCATAGGTTTTGTATACTTATCCCAGGAAGGGGTATCTAT